>JAWOCV010000146.1:0-6578 GCA_046483585.1 Marinilabilia sp. | reverse complement strand
GGGGCACACCAAGACGCATCAGGTTTTTCCGTTTGCGTTCCGGTTTCTTCGCTTGAAGGCTTTCCTGCTCTTCTCACTCACCACCAGTTGATATTGGCCTCTGGCCCCTTTCTTGAATACCGGGACAAAATGATAGCCCAGTATGTCGAATGTTGAGGGGCGTCGAATCCCGCTTTTCTCCCGGTTTATCGGCAGGCGAAGCACATCCCTGAGGAACAGGTAGATGCTGTTACCTACCCGTCGAGCGGCTCGTTTGCTGCGCTCGTAGATACTAAAATCGTCGGCGTACCGTACATAGCGGTGTCCGCGCTTTTCCAGCTCCCTGTCAAGTTCATTGAGCAGAATGTTGGATAGCAGCGGACTGAGGGGAGAGCCTTGCGGCACTCCCTTTCTTCGTTTGTGTAGGATTCCATTGATCTGCATCGGGGCGCGCAGGAACTTTCGCAACAGCTTCATCGTCAGCCGGCACGTTACCTTTCGGTGGATCAGTTCCAGCAATATGGCATGGTCGACCTGATCGAAGAATGACTTCAGATCAATATCTATCACATGCTGATAGCCTTCATTAATGTTCCGTTGGGCTTGTTGCACGGCCTGCTGGGCGTTGCGGTTAGGGCGGAATCCGTAACTATGCCACTGGAAACCCGGCTCAAATACAGGCTCAAGCACCTGATGCAGGGCTTGCTGGATAACCCGGTCGGTCAGCGTCGGGATGCCGAGCATCCGTGTCTTGCCGCCCGGCTTGGGTATTTCCACGCCTTTGATCGGGCTGGGCTGATAGCTTCCATTGCGGATGTGCTCTACTATATTCTGGCCGTGAGTTTGCAGGTGGGCATTGAGCTGGGATATTTCCATCCCGTCCACCCCACCTGCTCCTTTATTGGCACAGACCTTCTGGTAGGCGTTGTTCAGATTCCATTGTTGGAGTACGTATTCTATCATTGTTGTTTTGTTCATGCGGCATCGTTTAGTGGCAGCTATCCGGACTCAAGGAAATCTATCCTTAACGAGCCCGAACTCTGGCCTCCATCGGATGCCTGGTAACATTCGGTCCTTCATCCCAACCAGCCAGTTGGAACTACTATGACGTCGGCTGACTTCCCACACCACAGGCGTGGGATCTCCCCGGGTAAGAGTGCCTTCTTTCCTCCGATGCCTGCCGTATCTACGTAGTGAGCATTCACCTGTCGGTGTTCTGGACATCACAATGATGTGCTTGCTCATCCAGCTCACTACGCCTCTTATACGGTTCCTGTTCGTCAGTACCGGAGTTTGCAGTCTCGCTTCCTTCAGACTTGCGGTTACCCGCAACGCCCTTGCGGCTTGCTAATGGTTCCCCGCTCCTCAGCGGGGCCCATAAGGGACTTTCACCCTCAAGATTTATGACTTACATTAGCGTAAGCCAAGGCACCCATGCCGGGCACACACAACCGCATTAACGGCGGACGCAGAAGTGGCTTTGGTTTAATTTCTTGCCAATGATTGTTCAAATGAGTAGCCTCTTACAAAATCATAATCCCTGCGCCGGTTATGCGGTGGGTCGTTATAATTCTCAATTAGTACTCTCTCCTTCAAAAGTCAATCTATCACATTTCGTAATTATTCCACTTGACAATGTTCGCGTATATGCTAACTTTGAATTATGCGCGTTATTCAGTTCTATAGAACCGAATCCGGTAATTGTCCGGTGGAAGATTTCTTAAAGAATCTTCCTGTTAAGCAGTCTAAAAAGATTGCATGGACCTTGCGTGTGGTTCGGGATCTGGAACAGGTGCCAACTCAGTACCTGAAAAAGCTTAAAAGCACGAATGATATTTGGGAAGTCCGTGCCGCCATTGGCAATAACACGTTTCGATTGCTCGGTTTCTTCGATGGACCCAAACTGATTGTGTTAACCAGCGGTTTCGCCAAGAAAACAAACAAAGTCCCAAAACAAGAAATTAAAACCGCCGAAGAGCGGAAACGAGATTATTACCAGAGGAAAAGACAATGAAGAAAGATGATTTAGAAATTTTTATCGATAAGAAAAAAGCGGAAAGCCCGGAATTTGCTGAGAATTTTGAGGAAGGATATCTAAACTTTAAAATTGGTGTGATTCTCCGTCAGGCTCGTGAACAGATGGGTGTAACACAAGCTGATGTGGCTGAAAAACTGAATACCACTAAGTCTGTAATCTCAAGGATGGAAAATCATGCTGAGGACATTAAACTTTCTACTCTTACCAAATATGCGAAAGCATTAGGTAAGAAAGTAAAGCTCGAAATCCAGTAAATTCATAACATACCCAGCGGTTCGTGGGGACGAGTTTTGGTTTCGAGACTTTGGAACATTTGTCGCCTCGCCTCACAACCGCCAAACCGTCATATCGCCATCAACACATCACAGTCATGATTCATATCGTACTGCACTTCATCGTACCCACGCTGGTCGCATTCACGTTCTACCATAGCCGCTGGCGCAATGCGACAATGATCATGATTGCGACAATGCTTGTTGATGCAGACCACTTGCTGGCCGACCCGATCTACGATCCCACTCGATGCTCCATAGGATTTCATCCGTTGCACACTATCCCTGCTATTGTATTCTACGTCTTTCTGTTCGTTCTTCCTCTCCTTGTAGGGCGGAAAGCTGAGGATCAGGGTTGGTATCGCGCTGCTCGTATACTACACCTAATCGGGCTTGGGCTGCTAATTCATATGGCACTCGACTGGATCGACTGCCTGGTTTGACATGCGACGAGGAGAATACCGCCAATCGAGCTTTACGTTTAGCAAATTCGAAGGTTCCTTCCCTTTCCTCAGGAAATAAGGACAATAACAAAAAGGTGACTCAGTTGTTATCCAAGTCACCTTTTTAAAGTAAGTCCTATTTACAACTCTTAATTTCCGTTGAATTGATACTTTACCCCAATCATGACTAAGTCTGTGGTCATATCATAGGCAACCTCGCTTCCGGGTATCGCTCCATATTCAGGATATTGCTGAATAAATTGTGGGTTTAATACGGAGCCGGTTGTCTTCCCGGAACTCATACCGCGATGATAAACCAGATCAATATTCAGGCTTTCGGTAAGATTGTATCCTGCGCCTATTTGAAATGCATTAGCTATGATAGCGGTAGCCGGTATGTTAAAAAATACCAGATCATCATCAATAGGATTTGTTGAATATGTATATCCCAACCTCAGCGGTAAATTCTGAACTCCTTTGTACTGCAACCCGGCAGAGATGACTGATATGTTTTTCCACCCAAAGCCGGCTACTGAAGCTGTATTGGTCCAACCTGACTCTGAAAAACCATCGGTATTCTCATAGTTTATAAATCGATAGTCCAACGCTACATCCAGGACGTCCATTGAGTACCCTACTCCCGCAGAAAATATAGCCGGATAGTCCATATTAAACTTATTCGTTGAGGTACTGTTGTCGGAATAGGTATTCTCAAATTCGAAATCCGTAAATTTGATGCCGGTTTTATAAGAAACCCCGGATTTAAAGCCAGTTCCGGAATCAAAGAATAATCCTACCTGGGCTGCATAGCCGGTGGCTGTTGCTCGATTTGTAGTTGGATATCCTGCTGCAGTCGGAGATGCAGTGGGATTTGGGGCGAGTTCTAGCGTCGACAGGCTAAAGCTAGGTTCAATCCCAATAGAAAATCTTTCAGAAAGTTGATAGGCATATGTAACACCTGCCTGTACCAACATGTAATCAGATTCAATATGGCCGAATCCCCCCATACTTTGAGGCATGGTTACTGGGTTTTCCATAGATTCAGGAAATGTAACGCCAAATCCGCTGATACCGAACAGAGACAAACCGTAGGTATGATTACTTGTATCAGAACCCCAAACAAATGCAACTGCCGGCATTGGAGAAAATCCACGATCATCTGATGTTTTGCCGCTTATAAAGTTACCGGTAGGCTGACCATTTCCATCGAATTCAGGAACGGTGCTGCTCAGTTCCGGAGATGAAAAAAATAGACCTACATCGATTTTCATTAATTTCTTGTCAAAAGTAGAAATCGAAGCGGGATTCCATTGTAAAGCTCCAGAAATATCCAATGGTTGACCGGTTGAAGCTCCTCCCATCGACATGTTAAAAGCACCGACCCCCTGCATTACGTGGCCTACTTGTGAATATGCCACGGTAGTAAAACATGTAAAGGCTAAAAAAAGAATCAATTTTTTCATAGCATCCTGGTTTAAAATGATTTAGTTCTCATGAATAGTTTAATTTCTATAGATGGCCAAGTGCTATAAATTTTGAATTCCTTTTTATAAGACTTACAAATATTTACAATTGGCTATTATTAACATTATTGCTCTTTTATGAACGATACATGAATATTCCACTATTTAGAATTCATCTTATTCAAGCTAGTAGTTGAATGTCATGTATAATTAATATTTATCTTTTTAAACAGATCATTATACAAGCGTACTTAATGACTAGAGAGATAATAAAGTAATGTCAAAAGTACGGTAAACAGAGATTCTATTACCGGTAAAATATTCTAAGGATGTGTATGTTTTTCAAACAGAGTATTAGATCATAAAGTGTAGGGTATCATCTACATTATCCAGGTATCATGGAGGTGCTGTTGTTTCACACAAACTTTTTAAATAAACATTTGAATCCATTCGGGCAGTCTGTAGAACTCTTTAGTCAAATGCTTGATTTCAAATTAATACATTATTAAAAGTGTAGTTATAATAACTCCTCGACTCTCTTTAGCTGGTTGCAACAGTAGCTCTCTCTCTTCTTTAACCTTCAGATCAAACGGTGGCGCCAACAGATCGACTCCGCTATTCTTTTTAAGCCGTATCCCCTGTCCCGAAATGATGTCTTTGTTGGGTTCGAAGTTACCTTCCGGAACGTGCTCGGTTAGAATCACATACTGATAATCGGCCAGCTTTCTTACAATTTGTTCAATTTCACGGTTCGACAAATGCTGGAGGACCTGTCTCAGCAAAACACAATCCTCTTTGGGCAGATCATCTTCGGCGATATTCAGGCAGCGGAACTCTACATTCTCCTCTTTAAATGCTTTCCGGTTGTGCTCAATCAGCTCTTCGACGATGTCAAAGGCAATGTACTTCTCTGTATGCTTCACCAACTCTTTGCCAATATTGAAATCACCGCAGCCCAGTTCACAAACCACAAGAGGTGGATCAAAGGAGGACAGAAAGGATGAGACAACATCAACGTAAGGCTGAACCAACTCTGGATGATGTGACCCGATTCCAGAGTAGAAACCGGATTGTCCCTCTCCCCAGAGATTCATCTCATATATCTGAGCCATGGCGTCCCGGGTTGGCCAGGGTTTTTTCTTTTGATTGCTTTTTTTCGTCACTGATTTGTTTTTATTGGTACGATTAGATTTTTTTGCCCTTTTTAAGGTACGATTTCATTCTGATTGGTTAACAACATCATAAAGAGTTTTGTGTCGCCCCTATCGGTGCTGATCTATTGAATGCTATCATTATTCCCCAAGCTGACGCTTGGATCTACACTCGGTCGTCCCTACCGGGACTTGACTTTTCAATCTGGTTAATTAACGAAACATTCCATTTCGGTTGAATTCAAAGACAGATTTAATAAGTATAATTTACTAGTGATGCTGATGACATTGAAGCCAATGCTCCGGCAGGAGCAGTATATTTATAAAAATGAAATGCAACTCCTTATCCACTGCCCCGGATGGGGCAGAATCTTTTGAAATTGCAAAAACTATGTTGCCCAATGGCGTTGATATAGTTGTGGATTCTCATTCACCCCACAAAATTACGCTTTAAACTTGTGTGGCTACGAATATTCCGACACTAACGGAACTGACCAATGGAATGCTTTTATGTAAAACCAAGCTGTCGTAATGTCTACGGTCGGCTTTTCCTAACAGGACTTTAACAATGAAAAATAATTCTATCGGTTCAAACGATTCGGAATTATATACTAACCAGAAAAATTTATATCAAATAGAGTATTCACAATTGATTCAAGGAACTGATTAAATTCACAAAAAATCGTTAGCGACACACGAACTATGAAGAATATATGCTTACTGGACGGCGGAACAGGTCAGGAGATCTATAATCGATCCCGAAAGTCTGCACACCCGCTTTGGTCTGCCAAAGTAATGATGGAAAGTCCTGATATTGTCAAGGAAGTTCACAAGGATTTTATTAAGGCAGGAGCCCGCATTTTAACCATCAATAGCTACACAATTACTCCGACCCGTCTTCGGCGTGACGGGGACGTTGAGTGGTTCAAAAAGCTACAGTTACAGGCCACAGAAATTGCATTGAAGGCCCGGGACGAACTTGGATCTGTAGCAGAGAATGTGCAAATAGCCGCCTGCCTCCCTCCTTTAACGGGAAGCTACGTCCCGGATGAACGTTCCTTTGCAGAGATTAAGCAGGAATATGAGCAAATTGTTTCCATTCAGGAACCTATTGTTGATCTATTTCTCATCGAAACCATTGCAAGCATAAAGGAAGCGAAAGCAGCGTCTGAAGCCGCTCTTGATAGCGGTAAACCGGTTTATTTGAGTTTTACACTGTCAGACAAGCGGCC
>JAWOCV010000169.1:0-4390 GCA_046483585.1 Marinilabilia sp. | reverse complement strand
CCCTCTCCCTCCGGGAGAGGGGTCAGGGGTGAGGGCAAAAATGCCGCAGGCAAAAAAAATATCTATTCCGCCCAATATTTTCAAAAATGCCCGTTACCTGAACCAACAAGGGATTCGGGTGGTTCGTTTCTGGAGTAACGACGTTTTGCAGCAAACTGATTCGGTCTTGGAGGCACTGTGGCAGGAGTTTCACTTGCCCTCACCCCAACCCCTCTCCCAGAGGGAGAGGAGCTTATAAGAGCCTGCTCTATTGCATGGGGAGAGAAGCTTAGAAGAGCCTTCTCTGTTGGAAGGGAAAAGGCTTAATGATGTAATCTGATTCGGATGATTCGGTGCCGTTATCCCTGGAAAAATGCGAGGATTTAGCCGCCGATGAAGATACGGCCAACGGATGGGAACTGGCAGCCCGATATACCGCAAACATCCCCCTCTCCCTCTGGGAGAGGGGTCAGGGGTGAGGGCAAAAATGGCGAAGGCAAAAAAACATCCATCCATCCCGCCCAATATTCTCAAAAACGTCCGTTACCTGAACCAACAAGGGATTCGGGTGGTTCGTTTCTGGAGTAACGATGTTTTGCAGCAAACTGATTCGGTTTTGCAGGCACTGTAGGTTGTCAGAATAAATGGTGAAATAAAAGCAAATTTTTTAAAAATACTTTGACAGGAAAGAAATATTATCAGAATAAATGAGCCTCCAGATGCGGAGGCTTTTTTTATTGAAAAAGGGCGGCGCTTTCACAGAGCAGCCGCCCTTCAAAACAACCGGCATAGCCGGTACAAAAGACAAAAAGATGATAATATATTTTTCTGTGAACCTCAAGAAACTTGTTGAATTGGGCCGCAAATATCCATGGTCCAAGCCGAAACGCTGTCTCAACTGCAATGGATGCCGAATATGGGGTCATGGTTTTGTATTGGCCTGGTTTGATGGTTTTAATCAGGCAGTCGAAATCAAGCGCTGCCGGTGTCCGGATTGTAAATGTGTTTTCCGCTTTCGACCCAAAGGCTTTTTTAAGCGGTTCCAGGCAGCTACGGCCACCATCCGTTCAAGCATTTTGCTCAAAATACAAGCCGGCAAATGGATGCCCGGCATTGGCAAAACTCGTCAGTGTCATTGGTTCAGAGCGCTTCTGCGCAAGATCAGAGCCTATCTGACAGATAACTGGGACAAAGGCATTTTAGCCGGCTTTGACGAGCTGGTTAAAAGGGGACTGGTTCCCGTGAGCCGAGCGCTTTAATCCGGCAACACCTGCGTTTTTTATGCACCCTACCGAAGGGTGCCATTTTTTACGCCTTCTTTTTGGGATAAGACAACCCAAACCATCAAAAAGGAGGTATTTTTATGACCGAAGATGAAAAAATGCAGGTAGCCGTATTTCGCTTTTCGGTGATCAGCGATTTTATCCACTCACCCTCGATGAGCCGGCAGGAAAAAAGCAGGCTTTTGCAGGAAAAGTGTTCTCGCAAATGGCAGATTCCTTTTTCAGAAAAGACCCGTATCAGCAAGAGCACCATCCGGCGATGGATACGAGTATACAGCAAAAGCAATTCAGATTTGAAATCGCTTTGCCCTAGTGGCCGGGACGACCAGGGCGGATGCCGGGCTATGGACGAGGAAACACAGCTTTTACTGACCCAATTAAGAATGAAGCTGCCCTCTGCCACGGTGCCACATTTGATTGATGAGATGAAGCGGGCTTACCCTGAGATTAAACTGAACAACTCTACTGTTTACCGTTTTTTACACAAAAACGACTTGATGAATCCTGGGTTAAAAAACCCGGCGGATCGCCGCAAATTTGAAGCTGAACTGCCAAATGATCTGTGGCAGAGCGATGTCATGCACGGGCCTTTGGTGCAAGTAAATGAGAAAAAACAAAAGGCATACCTGATTGCTATTATAGACGATCACAGCCGCTTGATTGTTTATGCCCGTTTCTATTTATCCGAAGGCATTGCATCCTATCTCGATGCTCTGGAAAACGCCCTTGCCCGCAGAGGATTACCCAGAAAGCTTTATGTGGATAACGGAGCGGCTTTTCGCAGCAAACATCTGGAATATGTCTGCGCAAGTCTTTCCATCGGCCTGGTTCATTCAAAGCCCTTCCAACCGGAGGGGCGAGGAAAAATTGAACGTTATTTTAAAACCGTCAGGAGCCGTTTTCTTGCTCATAACAAAGCCACAACCCTGTCGGAACTCAATACGGCTTTTGAAGACTACCTGATAAACGATTATCAGCAAAAAATTCACAGCGCCACCGGACAAAGCCCGTTTGACCGATTCACTTCAAAAATGCACTGCCTGAGAACCGCACCGGTCAATTTAAAAGACTATTTCCGTAAGGTGGTCAGAAGAACCGTTAACAGAGATCGAACCATCACTATTGACGGAAGATTGTATGAAGGCCCGGTGGTGCTTATCGGAAAGCGCGTTGAACTTTTATATCATGAAAGCAATCCGGAGCATGTGGAGGTCAGATATCAAAATGAATCTTTCGGAATGATCCGCCCGGTCGATGTTCATGTCAACTGCCGGGTAAAACGAGATAAAAACAACAATCCGCAAATGCAGACAGAGCCCCAAAAGGCAAGTTATCAGGGCGGAAAACTCTGGGGAGGTAAAAATGAATGATCACTACCGCACCTTTTTCGGATTTACCAAAGAACCGTTTGCAAACGATATTGATAGCAGACAGATATTAAAGACGCCGGAACTATCAGAAGTAAAAGTTCGTTTTGATTATGTCACGCGTTTAGGGGCCATCGGTATTATCACAGGCGAAGTGGGCAGCGGAAAATCCACTGCCGTAAGGTATGCCATCGATGCCCTGCACCCTTCCGAATACAAAGCTCTGTATATTACCGCATCCTCGGGTTCCATTATGGAATTTTACCGTCAACTCAAAGATGCTTTGGATATTTATCTTTCAAGCAACTCCAAAGTCGTCATGGTTAAAAACATTAAAAAAGAGATTGTAAGCCTGGTTTTGGAAAAAAAGCAGAAAGTGGTTCTCATCGTTGATGAAGCCTCTTTGATGCGCCTTGAAGTCTTTGCCGAAATTCACACCATCTGTCAGTTTGAAAAAGATGCCAAACCATGGCTGCCCATCATCCTGGTTGGTCAAATCAGCCTGGTGGACAAGCTGACTTTTCGATCCTCTCAACCTCTTGCTTCCAGAGTCATTGCCAAATGTCACCTGGAAGGCGTGGACCTCGATGGCATGCAGACCTATCTGCACCATCACCTTGCCATCGCCGGTATTGAAAGAAATCTTTTTGATGAGCAGGCTGTTATGGGCATCCATCAGGGTTCCGGAGGTCTATTCAGAAAAGCAAACCATTTGGCCAGAGGAGGACTTATCGCCGCGGCAGCACAAAAATCAGACGTAGTATCTGCCGAACATATTCGTCTTGCGGCAACGGAAATCTTTTGAATTTACGGTGTCCGGTGAAACGGAGTCGGGCAATCCTGGGGAGGAACCCGACAAGGGATAGCCGGATGGGATGACGGTTCACATCGTCAGCAGGGAGGCCTTGCTCGGGCCTCCCACTTCCCGTTTTATGAACCCGATTCCCCCATGCCTTAAAAACCCAATAAAAACAGGCCAAAATCATTTAATTCATCAGGAGGTAAATTATGAGTCCCAAACGAGAATGGGAATATGAACAAAAACTGGATTATCTATCCTATCGCCTGGAAGAGCTTATACTTGAGATGTTCATCAATGCGCTGCAAAAGCTTAAGGACCGAAATGAGCCCCTTGCAGAGGCAAAGGCGAAATCCTCGGAAGATGACATACCCTTTTAAACCCTTCGACCGGGATTGTTAGTTTTCATGATAATCCCGGTTCAATCAATCTGAAAATCTACTCATTTGATCAAAATAATCAGAAAATAGGCTTCAATTTAATTTGAAAATCAACACCTGTAATAATGAACACTCTTAAAACATAAATATTTTTAAAGAATTATCCCAAACAAGTCAAACATATAAGGATCAAATTTTTTTATTAATATTCCTTCCATATTCAAATGATTCTATTTCAATTGGACTATAAAGGCAGACTGTGGCGTCAGTAAAGGATTGATGAGGGGATTTCCATTCAAGATGACCTTAAATTTACTATTCTGGGCTTAATCCAGAACACTGAAAAATACAATCTTTCTTGAGCGCAAAACTGTAAAACCACATATTGTGATATAAGGTTAGTTTGATACAACATATTGTATGTTTTATGCCCCTCGAAATTCGGCCCCCTTAATAGTCCCCTTGCTCTCAATGAAAATTGCGGGAAAAAGCATACCTGTCCCCGGAGCAGGACGGGGAAAATCTTCGGATCATCAGAAAATTTGCTCTTTGAAACTTCACTATCATAGTATACAATGCATT
>JAWOCV010000072.1:0-3143 GCA_046483585.1 Marinilabilia sp. | reverse complement strand
GCTTATTGCAATTACCTATTATAAGGTTGCAAGGGATTTTTTTCAAGCAGAGCCCACATGCAATTTTTACATAGTGCACCATCCTTTTTCTAAAAATTGTTCGAGAATAACCAATGAAGAGTAATTTTTCAGAGTTGCTTTTTATTGTTTTGGTTTTCAATTTGTGTAATTTTTTTGGGCATTTTGATAGACGGGATTTTGGTCGCAAAACTGGTCGCAAATTGCTGAAATTTGCTGAAGTTTGCCGAGGTTCGGGAAAAATAGAAATTGACAAAGAGCTCTGTATGCCGTATTATCCGCGCCAGAGCCAATGTAGCTCAGGTGGTAGAGCAGCTCACTCGTAATGAGCAGGCCTGCGGTTCGAGTCCGCACATTGGCTCCACTGAAAGCAAGGCTTTTCAGGGTTTTTCGCAGCAGAAACCTCATGCGGAGTCTGAGTCGTGATATTGTGAAAGGTCAAAGTTGAAACAAGACAACCGCCTTTGGAACTCGCAGGCTTATAGTCACCATATCAGGGTTGCTGATGCGGGACGCCGAAAGCCTGTATATCGTAAGCGGTTAATAAACCGCATCTTTTCACCGGGTCAGGATTCCGGTATAACTCACGGCAATAGAACAGTGATTTGATCTTTTTCAATCTGTTGTGGAAGCAGAGCTTGGAAATCTTTATCAGACATGGCCTCCGGCAGATTTTCAAAAAGGTGCTTAAGGTACCAATATGGTTCGAGACCATTGGCTTTGGCGGTCTCAATAATGCTGTAGATGGCTGCACTGGCCCGGGCGCCCTCAGGAGTACAGTTGAACAGCCAGTTCTTCCGACCCACCACAAAGGGTCGGATGGCATTTTCAACAGCATTGTTGTCCGGTCCCACCCGGCCGTCCTCAATATAGCGGATCAGACGATCCCACTCACTAAGGGTGTAATTCACCGCTTTGCCCAAAAGGCTTTTAGGGGGCACTTTTTCAACGGTGACATCCAGCCATTTCTTAAACTCGTCAAGAATCGGGGCGGCTTCCGCCTGCCGTTTTTCATATATCTCACCGGGGGACAATTGATTCGCCCTGGCTGTTTTTTCAATCTTGTAAAGCATTCCGATATATTTTAACGCAGTACCGGCATTACCGGCTGGATTCTTGGATTTTTTCCCGGCTGCCTTGGTGACCTCCACAAATTTTCTGCGGGCATGGACCCAGCAACCTACATGGAGGATGTCTTCTTCGTTGTCAAGAAACCCGTATCCTGAATATCCATCCGTCTGGACGATCCCTTTGTACCCATTTAAAAATGACGCTGCCACATCCCCTGAACGGGAAGCATCATAGTGATACAAAAGAATCGGACTGCCCCGGGATGTACCCTTGAACACCCACATATAGCTTTTGATTCTCCCAGGCTCTTTCAGAACCTGTACCGGAGTTTCATCGATATTGATCACATCGCTTTTAAGAATGGCGTTTTTCATCATGTCCAGAATTATTTCACATGCCTCTGCGGTTTTCATCGCCCAACCACACATGGTGGATCGGGGAAGATCGATGCCGAGCCGCTGAAATTGTTTTTCCTGGCGGTAAAAGGGCAGTGCATCGGCAAACTTTGCGGTCAGAATATGAGCCAGAAGTCCTGGAGTTGCTATGCTTTTCGGGATAATCTGGTCCGGCATTCTTGCGATGGATACCGCAGGCTTTTCATCCTCAGTTCCTTCGCAGTTTTTGCAGGCATATTTATACCGGATGTTTCGGATTACCCTGACTTTGGCAGGGATATAATCCAGTTGTTCTGAGACTTCCTGCCCCATCCAATCTTTGAGACAGCCGCAGCCGCACTGCCTTTCATCTTCACTGAGTTCATGAACAACATCTATGCGGGGCAGATTTTCCGGCAAAGGTTTTCGACCTCGCTTTTTGCGTGTATGCTCAGGAATGATAACGGCTTCCGGCTTCTCCAGAATGGGAAGCTCCGGTTCAGGCACAGCAAACAGGGAAATCTGGCCATCATCCTTGTGGATTTTTTCTGTTTTGCGGCCGAACAATCTGTCTTGAAGGCTTTTTATCTGTTCATTGAGGTTTTTGATTTCAGATTTGTAGTTAAGCTCTTTCCGGTCAAATTCTCCAACCAGGGAAAGAAGGGTTTCCTTCAATTCATCAATATCGTTTATGCCTGAAATATTCTCAATGTTCATATGCAGAATATAGCATAACCACGCGATTTTTCATATCTTTTTCTTAAAAAATCGCAGAATATCTCAATGGTTTGTGGGCATTATGAATGTTTAATCCGGCCATCAGCCAGGACAATTCTTTCCCCCGGATATTCATGACCTCTTTTCGAGTTTCGGGCCACTTGAAGTGATCTTTTTCAAGTCTTTTGTGCCAGACACAGAAACCGTTCTGATCCCAGTACAGGATTTTCAGTATGGTTTTGTTCCGGTTGCAGAAAACAAACAGGTGCCCTGAAAAAATATCCTGTTTCATCTTTTCAGCGGCAATAATGGACAATCCGTTGATGGATTTTCGCATGTCAGTAGCCCCAAGGGCCAGAAAGACCTTGACATCGGAAGGAAAGTTTATCATTTACATCCTCCGCAATGTGGCCAGAACTTTCTCCAAGGTCTCCTGGGAAAAACCATCAGGAATTTCAACCTGAACTCCCTGGGGAAAATTTAGTTTTAAAACTGATGATCCAATATTCAAGGCTTCTGATGGCACTTGCGCCAGTTCAATCGGCAGATTTTTGGGTTTGATCCGGGCTTTCCAATACGAAAATCGATGCCGCGACAGGTTGTGTCGTCTGCAATACTCGCTCTGACTCAGACCGGATTCCGCCCACTTATCCAAGTGGAGTTGCCAAAATTTGCCCAGCTTTTTTGATTTTTCTTGTCTCGATTCTGTTGCCATGATGCCTCCTTGTCTTTTTGGACGGCATCATACCCCACGGCACAAGCCTGCGGAAGATGCGGTTTAATAACCGCTTACTGTATATCACTCTGCTTATCCGCTCAATAATATCCAAACCCCTCATCTTATAAAGCATGTAGCGGCTGGTTTTTATAATCGGAATAAGTGAAGTCAAATGAATGTTCATCTTCAGATAATAACTAGCAGAGTCTTCAAATATTTATCGTTACTATAATCGCTTTTAATCT
>JAWOCV010000054.1:0-4972 GCA_046483585.1 Marinilabilia sp. | reverse complement strand
GTAAAAAACGCCATAAAATATACACCTGAGGGTTCAATTGAATTGGGCTGCAGTCAAAAAACGGAGGATGGATCCGGGATGTTGGTGTTTTATGTGAAAGACACCGGCATCGGGATCTCAAAAGACAGGCAGGAAGCCATCTTCGAGCGCTTCATTCAGGCTGATATTGCTGATAAAATGGCCTATCAGGGCGCAGGGCTGGGGCTGGCCATCTCAAAAGCATATGTGGAAATGCTTGGTGGTGAACTATGGGTTGAGAGCGAAGAGGGCAAAGGCTCAACGTTTTATTTCACGCTTCCTTATAATACTGAATCGGCCACTGAATCCACTGATCAACATCCTGAACCTTCAGGGAAAGAGGAGGATGTCAGGAAACTGAATATACTGATTGTCGAAGATGATGAGTTATCTGAACTGTTTCTGGGAGAAATCGTTAAAGACTATAGCAAGGAAACATTAAAAGCAAGGACAGGGGTTGAAGCTGTTGAATCCTGCCGTTATAACCCCGGCATCGACCTGGTTTTGATGGATATTCGCTTGCCCAAAATGGATGGACACGAAGCCATCAGGCAAATCAGGGAATTTAACAAAGAGGTTGTCATCATTGCCCAAACTGCCGATGGGCTTCATGAAGACAGGGAGAAAGCAATCATGTCCGGTTGCAACGACTATATAGCAAAACCTTTTAGCAGTGCCGAATTACAGGGAATGATCAAAAAGTATTTCGGGTAAGGGTAACCACTTATAATTATTTTTATTTTTGTTGTACACCTGACCAGGGGAATCTTTATTTAAATCCGATAAAAAACTCCATCAAATGAAGTGAATTGGTATCATAAAGATACAGGCATCCAATTTCAATCACAATAACATGAAACCGTCCAAAAGCCAAATTGATCAATTCCTTGCCCATCAGCATATTGCCATGGCCGGGTATTCCCATAATCCGAAAAAGTTCGGACATGAGGTGTTCCGTACTTTGACGGAGAAGGGTTACGATATTGAAGCCGTTAACCCAAAAGGCGGCCGGGTAAACGGATCAGGGAAAGAGGTATTCACCCATGTGGACCAGCTTCCCGATGATTTGAACGCCCTGTTGGTTGTCACGAAAAAAGACCAGTCTTTAAAAATAGTACAGGATGCCAGGAAAAAAGGGATTGCGCATATCTGGGTTCAGCAGATGTCCGCTTGTCCTGATTTAAAAGCCATGGCCGCAAATGACCCCGGGATTATAATCGGGCAGTGCATTATGATGCATGCAAAACCTTCGGGGATTCATAAATTCCATCATTTCCTTTCCGGGTTGTTTGGGTTACTGCCCAGGTAAATCATCCGGGCCGACCGACAGCGTTATTGCATGACTGCCCGGTCGGTGCCGGAAAGGCAAAAGGAGATGGCTTCGCAGTAGTGACAATAAATCCTCAATACTTGTCACAAAACCTCCCTTATATACGACTATATATTAAACGCATCTGCCTTGGATCATATCGATGAGGTTTATCACGAGAATTATAAGACCATGCTTTGTGTCGCGCACAAAATGCTGGGCAATGGGTATGATGCGAACGATATAGCCCAGGATGTTTTTATTGATTTTTTTGAAAAATGTCAGGGCGGTACGCCGGTAAAATACCCCAAAAGCTGGCTTTACCGGGTCACATTGAATAAATGTGCCGACTGGCTGAGAAAAAACAAAAGGCATAAAAGCATTGAGGATGTGCATGAAAAGGCCGGGCCGGACGACCAGGGAGAAAACCGGGAAAGAAAGGCTATAGTCGGGAAGGCTCTGTCCACACTGAAAACAAATGAAAGGGCAATGGCCGTGTTATACAGCGAGGGGTTATCCTACAGGGAAATTGCTGAGGTTACAGGCATTAACCCGGCCTCCACAGGTAAGATGCTGTCACGAATATTGAAAAAGGTTGAAAGTGAACTTAAAAGACTGGGCTATGAAATGCATTAGTGATGAAGTCATTCAACAATACATTGACGGTGAAACGCAGCCACAGGAAACTTCAGTTGTTGAAAAACATATTGAAACTTGCCGGGATTGTGCCGCCAGGGTCAGCCATCAGCGGGCACTGAAGACCAGGTTTATTGGTGCGATCAACCTGCTGGCCGGCCCCGCGGGTGGTACGCCGGAATTAAAATCATCCGCAAAGCCATCCCAAGGGAAGCGGGTGTTGTTAAGCAGGGTGGTTCCTTTGCTTGCCGCTGCCTGTATACTGCTTTTGGTGGGTTTGTTTTTTCAAAAAGATAAAGCCATTGATGAAAAGGTGCCGCTCACCGAAGCATCTTTTGCCGGCGAATTGGATGCCAACCGGCCTGTTCATCAACAAGAGCTGACAATAACCGTCATTTCGCCCGGGGGCGGAATGTCCGAGCATATTATTGATTAGTACAGCATGCGTTCAGGGTTTTGCCTGATATCCCAATTATTCATCCTTCATTTAATCACCAAAATTCTGTGTTATGAAAAAGCCATTGAGTGTACTAATACTTGTGTTGATCGCCGTATCCACCTATTCACAAAATCTGCTGGATGTTTATAAGTCAGGAAATGTTGAGCTTATCCCCGACAGTGAGTATGCAAAGGATGTTGACTGGGACAGGGCCCTGGAAAGCTGGACAGATAACATGGTGGGCCGGTGGGTAGGTGATCGGAAGTCACTGCAGATCGCTCCCGATGGGTCAGCTATTGTGAGCCACCATTTTCGTGATTTTTATACGGTATTTTCTCCCGAAGGTGATTTTCAAAAGGAACTGCAGGTGACCAATGCGCAAGGCAGGGTGTTTGAAAGTCTTCCCCCTATGTACGGTGTGCTTGACGGTCATATTTATTACTCCGGCCTGGATAATATGGGCCAGATGCTCTGTTTTGATAAGGATGGCAAGTTGATAAAAACACTGCACCTTGATTATGCTGCAAAACAGATCATTCCGCTGCCCGATAAAAAACTGGCACTTGTTGGCTGGGTACTATGGCAGTCGAGTGTCAGAGAATTTGTGGCCATCGTTGATTATGAAACCAATGAAGAGACGATTATCTGGGACAACCATACCCCAAAGCGGTTTGGGCCGAATGCTTCCAGGGATATGTTTTATTATTCCTATGATTTTAAAGAAGGCGGTATGATCGGCTTTTCCACGATGCCTTTTGCCCGGTCACTTGGGATGAGTTCTCCGCCCATCATTGCCAATGTGGGGGACAAACTCATTGTTACCATCCCCCAAACAGGAGAGATCCGTACTTATGACCTGGATGGGAATTTTGTTGGTCAACAGACCATTGACTGGACAAAAAGCTCCGTTTCGGTGGAGGAACAAAAAGAAATTCAGCGCAAATCGATTCAGCACTACCGCAATATGCAGGATCCGGACTTTGCAGCATGGGTTTCACCGGAGGAGAACCTTGCGGCGCGCGACCACATTGTCCGTGAGATGGAAAAGGACCTGGAAAAGATCAGCCGGCCTGTCACCCTGCCAGCTTTTTCAACGCTCATTAAAGATTCTGACGACAACCTGTTGTTTTTCGGGTTTCCGGAAGAAGAGGGTGCGAACCATTTCAATGTATGGGTGTATGGGAATGGTGGAGAATTTGTGGCGCAAAGCAGCTTCAATGCTGAAGGATATGACCTTGAGATCAAGCCTTCAAAAATGGTGTTTCATGACGGGCATATTTATGCGCTGATCGTTAAAAACGCCGCACAAGGTGTGCCTTTGAGGCTTGTAAGGTTTGAGTTGAAAGGGGAGGAATGATTCGGTGGCCTGAGATGTCTTTCCGGTTACGGACCCGGGGGTTTATTCCCGGGCCTTTTCCAAATAGGGAAGCGGAGACACCAGCTCAAACTCCCATGAAGCGTCAAAGAAGGGGTTCAACAGATTCAGGTGACCGGCACCCACAATCAGTAATATTTTGTCATCCGGCCCGCGGGGGATCCTCTGGATGTTGCGGAAGATCCGCAGATTGCGGTTATGCCATCTGCCGGATTCAAAATCCACACCGGTAAAATCACCGGGTTCTTCTTCGTACTGAAATGGATGGAACAAATAAATGGCCAGGCTCTCCCTGATGTTATCCGGTTGGTTCAGCTTGTACAACTCATCAGTAATTCCGGAGATCTTCGGCTGCGTTTCCTGAAACCCCAGTTCCTCCCTGACCCGGAGGAAGTAATCGTTGAACCGGGAAGCCCTTTCTTCGTCTTCAAAGATATCCTGCATGTGATCGTATGGTTTGCCCCGGTCATCAATACACCAGATCTTGTCCACCCCGGCCATCCTGCCGATGCGGAAACCCAATTGATATTGCTCACCGGTTGGCAGTTGATAATTATCAGCCATATATTGGAGATACAGCGAGTCAATCCGGGCCTGCCTGTCAGGGGTCTGTTCAATGGCAATGATGGTGGGTTCAAAATCCAGTATGGCCCTGCTGATGGCCATGATCTCTGACTGATAAGGCTCATCCAGTACCGAAATCTGATCTTCACCTCTTGTCTGCACCAAATCCAGGTTGGGATAGCTGAAATGAAAAGCCCCGACGGTCATCACCGGCACCTGCGGCAATGGCTCAGCGGGTTGTCCGAAACCGGTATGTGCCAATAAAAGGCTGCATAACAAAAAGGTAAATTTTCTCATCGTCTTCGTTTTTTTTGAAAGGAAGACGGTCAAAGAGCCGGGAAGTTACAGGAGGGGGGCAAATAATCTAAAAACTGCAAATAACGAGAAGAGAATGAGTTTTGTCACCAGCACGAAAAAGATGCTATACATTATTTTAATATTTTGGCAATTTTTTCTTCTACAATTGGCATACGTTCTTCAAGCATTAAAGGATGGATATGCGTCATCAGTAATTCATTCAACAATCCTTTGTTTATTATCTCCTTCAGTTGTTGCTTCACATAACCACGAATTCGCATGTCGTCTTTTTCAATCTCTTCAACAATGTGGATGCGATTGTCTAAAACGTAGA
>JAWOCV010000257.1:0-16670 GCA_046483585.1 Marinilabilia sp. | reverse complement strand
TTCGCAGGCTCAGAATGACATTCCTATCAACCTATTGCCCTACTGGCCTATTGCCCTACTTGCCTACTTGCCAACCAACCACCAATTCTTGCAAGCAACCAGCAACCAATTAACGAATTAACCAATTAACGAATTAACGGATTAACCCGCAACAGATTCTTCGCAGGCTCAGAATGACATTCCTATCAACCTATTGCCCTACTGGCCTATTGACCTACTGACCTACTTGCCAACCAACCACCAATTCTTGCAAGCAACCAGCAACCAATTAACGAATTAACCAGCAACAGATTCTTCGCAGGCTCAGAATGACATTCCTATCAACCTATTGCCCTACTGGCCTATTGCCCTACTTGCCTACTTGCCAACCAACCACCAATTCTTGCAAGCAACCAGCAACCAATTAACGAATTAACCAATTAACGAATTAACCAATTAACCAATTAACGAATCAACCAGCAACAGATTCTTCGCAGGCTCAGAATGACATTCCTATCAACCTACTTGCCTACTGACCTACTTGCCTACTTGCCTACCAACCTACTAGCCTACTAGCCTACTGACCTCCTCTGTTAATTTAGAACATCAAAATAACAAAAAGTTTACTCTTTTTTATTATTTTCGTGCCGCTTTAGATGTTAAAATATGCTGTTGGCTCATTATCAATTATCAAGTTGTATGATTGGTTAAAACGGCAGAGTTCCGGGTTCCGGCTTCCGGGTTCCGTTTAATCACCCGCAACCAGCAAACCCGCAACCAGCAACCAGCAACCAGCAACCAGCAACCAGCAACCCGCAACCAGCAACCAGCAAAAAACACAAATATCAATTATGGCAAAAGTATTGACGTCCCGCAGTGAAAATTATGCCCAATGGTACAACGATTTGGTGATAAAAGCCGGATTGGCAGAGAATTCTGAAGTTAGAGGGTGTATGGTTATAAAACCTTACGGGTATGCCATATGGGAAAAAATGCAACGGGCGCTTGACGATATGTTCAAAGAGACCGGACATCAGAATGCATATTTTCCCTTGTTTATTCCCAAGTCATTTTTCAGTAAGGAGGCCGACCACGTTGAGGGGTTTGCCAAAGAGTGTGCTGTGGTGACGCATCACCGGTTGATGAACAATCCTGATGGAAAGGGAGTGGTTGTTGATCCTGAATCCAGGCTCGAAGAGGAGTATATCGTCAGACCTACATCCGAGACCATAATCTGGAATACTTATAGGGACTGGATACAATCGTATCGTGACTTACCCTTGAAAATCAATCAATGGGCCAATGTGGTAAGATGGGAAATGCGCACACGGTTGTTTTTACGTACTGCCGAGTTTCTCTGGCAGGAAGGTCATACCGCACATGCCACCCGGGAGGAAGCCATTGAAGAGGCTGAGACCATGTTGAAAGTGTATGCCGATTTTGCCGAAAACTGGATGGCCATGCCTGTTTTACAGGGGTATAAAACAGCCAGTGAACGGTTTGCCGGCGCGGTTGAGACCCTTACCATAGAGGCCCTGATGCAGGATGGCAGAGCTCTTCAGTCGGGCACTTCTCATTTTCTTGGGCAAAACTTTGCCAAAGTGTTCGATGTGAAATTTGCCAGCAAAGAAGGGAATGAGGAATATGTATGGGCCACTTCCTGGGGCGTTTCTACCCGTTTGATGGGTGCCCTGGTTATGTCACATTCCGATGATAACGGATTGGTTCTGCCTCCGAAACTGGCTCCGATCCAGGTAGTCATTGTCCCCATTTACAAAAAGGAAGAGGAGTTGGGCCAGATTGTGGAACAAGCGGATAAAATTGCTGCCGGACTTAAAAAGCTTGGAGTTTCTGTGAAGGTGGATGACGATGATAAACATAAGCCCGGCTGGAAATTTGCCCAATATGAACTTCAGGGAGTGCCGGTACGTCTGGCCATCGGGCCGCGGGACCTTCAGAACGGCACTGTTGAACTGGTCCGGCGTGATACCCTTACAAAAGAAGTGTTGCTTGCCGAAGGCATTGATCAACATGTCCATGACCTCCTGGAAGAAATTCAACAGAGCATCTATCAGCGGGCCCTGGACTTCCGGAAAGAAAATACCCGTGTGGCCGATACCTATGAGGAATTCAAAAGGATCATTAACGAAGAGGGCGGTTTTGTGATGGCCCACTGGGACGGGACCGGCGAAACCGAACAAAAGATCAAAGAAGAAACCAAGGCTACCATTCGGTGTATATCCATGGATGCACCGGCGGATCCCGGTAAATGCATGGTTACCGGAAAACCCTCGGAGAGAAGAGTGGTTTTTGCCGTCGCCTATTAAACAATAGTCCGTTAGACCATTAGATCGTTAGATTTTTAGATTTTAGATTTAAGATGATTCATATATTATTGATAATCTGTATTTTAATAAAATAGTCCGTTTAAAAAAGGCTAACCGCAAAGACGTCATGACGCAAAGTTTTTATTATGAGAGAGTTGTGTTTTATTTCTTTGTTTCATAAACACTTAATTACGTGATACTTGAAAAAGTTTAACGAAGTATTATTAAACTTTTTTTGCAAGAACTTTTGAATCAGCTGTTTAAATCTAAAAAACTCTTTATGATAAAAGATTGATTTTTAATGGTATACAATTCATCTTATATCTTATATCTGATAATCTAATAATCTAACGATCTATTTTATTCAATAGTCCGTTAAACTTTTGAAACCCTTGTATTTCAGTTGTTTAAAATTTTGACGTTTTTCAGATTAAATAACAGTATATCAGTGTTGTACGAATTTTCTTACATCTAAAAATCTAACGTTCTATTTTATTAATTGTTTGAAATAAAATTTCAGAGCCCGGGCGTTGTTTTGTTCGGGCTTTTTTATGGTTTAAGGACGGAATGGGACCGCATTTTTCTCTTATTTTTTCTATATTGCAATATCAATTCTATTAAAATGTATGGCATTATGACCTCAATAACAGACCGTTTTATTAGATACACAAAGTTTGATACCCAGTCCGATCCTGATACAGGGATGAGCCCGAGTACTCCCGGACAGATGGTTTTCTCACATCACCTGGCCGAAGAGTTAGAAGAAATTGGCCTGGCAGAGGTGGAACTGGACGATAACGGCTACATCATGGCGACCATTCCCTCCAATATAGAAGATGATGTTCCTGTGGTGGGATTTATAGCTCATGTTGATACAAGCCCCGATTTTTCCGGTAAGAATGTTTCTCCCCGGATCATTGATGATTATGACGGGGGAGATATAACGCTGAATGCCGAAAAGAACATTGTGCTTAAACCCTCTGAGTTTCCCGAACTGAATCGGTATACCGGACAACAACTCATTACGACAGACGGGAACACACTTCTCGGGGCAGACGATAAGGCGGGCATCGCTGCCATCGTGTCGGCAATGGAGTATCTGGTCAAACATCCCGAACTCCGTCACGGGAAGATACGAATTTGTTTTACTCCCGATGAAGAGATAGGTGAGGGTGCGAATCATTTTGATGTGGAGAAATTTGGTGCCGATTTTGCTTACACCATTGACGGGGGAGAGATCGGAGAACTGGAATACGAAAATTTTAATGCTGCACTGGCCAAAGTAGTGGCCCATGGACGAAACGTACATCCCGGCTATGCCAGAGGGAAAATGTTGAATTCCATTCGAATTGCCAATCAGTTGGTGATGATGCTTCCCCGCCATGAAACGCCCGAACATGCCCAGGGATATGAGGGGTTTTATCACCTTATGTCTTTTAACGGTGATGTGGAAAAGACCGAGATGCAATTCCTGATCCGTGACTTTAAACGGGATCGTTTCGAAGACCGCAAAAAAGAGATGCGACACCTGGTGAATAAGATCAACCACGAATTTGGACCCGGCACGATGGAGCTTGAGATCAAAGATCAGTATTACAATATGCGGGAAAAGATTGAACCGGTTAAATACATTGTTGATCTGGCCGAACGGGCGATGAACGAGGTGGGGGTTTCCCCGAAAATTCAGCCCATTCGTGGCGGTACCGACGGGGCCCGGCTGGCGTTTATGGGGCTTCCTTCTCCCAATATTTTTGCCGGCGGACATAACTTTCACGGCCGTTTTGAGTTCTTACCCGTTGCCTCTATGGAAAAAGCCAGGGATGTGATTCTGAAGATCGCCGAACTGGTGCCTTCCGTGAAAAAACCGTAAATCAGTTTGTTATGAAACAATTGATCCTTGTACGACATGCCAAGACTGAGCCCCTCACCGATGCCAACAATGACTATGAACGGCAACTAAAGAAACGCGGGCAGAAAGATACACGACTTGTTTCCGATCACCTGATAGGCAAGCAGATCACCCCGCAAATGATCATTACCAGTCCTGCAAAACGAGCTTTGCAAACGGCAAAGATCATGGCAGGGGCTTTTAATGTTCCCGAATCAGAAATAAAAGAGGAACCGTTTATTTACGGAGGATTCACCATCGATGAATTTATAGGGAATATCGCTGGAATAGCAGGTGAAAGCGGGTCTGTAATGGTTGTGGGCCACAATCCTGAAATTGCGCTTATGGCCATACAACTGTCAGGAGAGGATTTTTTCCATTTTCCCACAACCGCCACGGTCGTTATCAATTTTTCTGTCTCTCACTGGGAAGACATTCAAGCCCGTCAGGGTCGGATAGGGTTGTTTGTATACCCTAAAGAGTTGAAGAATAAGAAATGATTGGCCGTTATCAGTGATCATATTTAATCTCCGGAATCGCTAACCCGGGATTTACTCCGGTTTTGCAGGCTGCAAACTTATAGGACTGCAGCGTCTCATCTTTCATCTGTAGCGACTGAAAAATCAGTCAATGTATGGCTCCCTCTGAAGAGAACAAGCAGCCCGGTCTCACTGCCTCAATAATTTACCTGACAACTTCTCCACATCGGTAAGGTTTTCGGGAAACAATTCCGGATGACTTGCACGAACAGGACATATGTCGATCCCCCCCCGGCGGGTATAGATGCACGCCACCATCAGTTTCTCCGGTGAAAACCGGTCCCAAAGGCGTTTGTATACCATTTCGCAGATCTCTTCATGAAAATGGGTTTCATTACGCAGGGAGACAAGATATTTCACCACACCGAATTTGTCCGGAACTTCAGCTCCTTTCAAACAGATGAAAGCACTCCCCCAGTCGGGTTGGTGTGTTACTTTACAATTGCTTCGGAGCAGATGGGTGCCAAGTTTGATCTCTTCTCCGGTATTTTTACCGGGCATCAGTAACTCCGGCTTTTCAGTGTATTCTT
Organism: Marinilabilia sp.; assembly: GCA_046483585.1. GTDB lineage: Bacteria > Bacteroidota > Bacteroidia > Bacteroidales > Marinilabiliaceae > Marinilabilia. The sequence goes on along the minus strand of JAWOCV010000257.1, from coordinate 11,407 downwards.
CAAAGGTTTGATGCTCAATGCCAGGGATGTCTTCAATGATTTGATAATGATGGAAATCGTGTTTCCAGGTTTTCCCTTCTCTGTAGAGTGTCAGGTTTACCTGCGTTCTGAGGGTGGCTTCCAGGTCATGACGAATGATCCCGAGGACCATCTCAGCGCTTTCTTCAGGTGTTTCCCCGAATGGCTCCATGTTGAAGGAGTTCAGATAAAGCTTGAGCGATTTGCTTTCGATCAGGAAGGGGCTTTCGCAGCTATATGCCAGTTTAAGAAGACCGGTCACAGGCAATCCTTTCCGGGTCAGAAATCCCACTTCGTAGGCATGCCATATATCAACACCTGTAAAAGGCAAACAGCCTTCTTCAATACCGTATATTCCGCGGTTTTTCTGGCGGGGAACGGCTACCAGAACAGTGGGATCATAATGTTTCGGATAAGCCGTGTTTTTTCCAAGATGCTTTGATTCATTCATGGTGTCAATGGTTCTGAAATATGACTTCTGCTGCCGGATGACTGTTTACTGAATAACCAGTCATTCATACGCCCGCTTTTGGCCCAAACACATCGATGTGAATGCGGGGAGCAAAGCGCCAGCCGTTCCGGATGGCCATCTCCAGCACCAGACCTGATGTGGTGTTCAGTTCTTCTGCATTGGCCCCCAGGGGCATCAGGACGATATCGGATGCCTCCCAGCCTTTCAGGTGGTCCAGAAAATCATTTTTGATCTCTTCCGGGTCACTGGGGCGGGCAGCCACAAATTTCAGCTGAAGATCCTTATCGTTTGCCCTGCAAAAGTCAATGTAATCCTGTAAAACGCCCATGTTTCTGCGTTTTTCTCCGTGATAGGTTGTGGGGCCCGATGGTTTTATACCGTAAGTTCCCAGTTTCTTTTCTGAAGGCTCAGAGTTTGACAATTTTGGGGATATACTGAAGAGATCAATATAAGGGGCCACCTCTTCAGAAAAGATGGTTCCGTTGGTTTCTATGGTTATGTGCAGATCAAGCTTTTCTTTGATCTGCTTTAACAATGGTGCCAGCGCTTTTTTTTGCAAAAGGGGTTCACCTCCGGTAATGACAAGGTGCTGCAGGTGCTTGGTATTGTGCCTGACCAGATCAAAAACTTCGTTGACAAGAAAGGAATGATCCTGAGGGTGGTCAAATGAGGCATAGGGAGTGTCGCAACGGCTGAAAGATCCGTCTGGCAATTGCCAGATACAACGCAGGTTGCACCCGGCCAGTCGTACGAACAGCGAAGGTACCCCCATCAGCTTTCCTTCGCCCTGGATGGTACCGGCAAGATCAAGACCGGTGGCGGGCATTTGTTTCAACCGTTGTCCTTCCCGGTTCCGTGTGATCGGGAAAACACCTTCATTGGCAAGTACAAGTTTATTGTTCATAACATCAACACTTTGTCTTTTACACCTGCTTTGGCGAAAGCTTTGGCTCTCAGAAGACAGCTGTCGCAGGTTCCGCAAGGCTTGTCCCCGCCGCGGTAACAACTCCAGGTCAGTTCGAAGGGTACGTTCAGTTTTTCGCCCAGTTCAATTTCCTCGGCTTTGGTTTTGTGAACAAAGGGGGCATGTACCCTGATGGGCCGGTTTTGTTCGGCTCCCATGACCGTTCCCTGATTGATGGCTGCTTCCATGGCGTCGAGAAACGACTGGCGGCAATCCACATATCCGGAATAATCAACCTGGCTTACACCGATGAATATGTTCTGTGCCCCAATAGCTTCGGCATAAGAGGCCGCCACCGACAGAAACACCATGTTTCGGGCCGGAACATAAGTTACGGGGATATCATCACGATCCACATTCCCGTTTTCAATTTCCAGGGATTTGTCGGTGAGGGAGGAGCCTCCCCATTGGTCGAGCTTCAGAGTGATGACCTGATGGGCTGCAACATTAGCTTTTTTGGATATGGCACGGGCGGCATCCAGTTCTCTGTTGTGCCGCTGGCCATAGTCGAATGAAAGCGCATATACCTGATAGCCCTGCGATTTTGCCAGGTAAAGGGCTACAGCACTGTCGAGCCCGCCTGAAAGTAAAACCACTGCTTTTTGCATATAGGATCTTTTTTAAGAGACGAGTATGTATTGCGAAACCTGCCGGAGAACAAAAAAGGAGGGGAACAGACAAAAAAAATGGCAGTTGCAGAAAAAATGGTTCTGACCGTATCTTTGTGCACATGTTGTCCATGGCCCATAGTTTTGTTTTAAGACAGGATGGTTTCGAACTGTCTCCGGTTTTATTTTGCAAAGATACATAAATTGCGGTTTTTATTCTTATCCAGAATTCATCATTTCACACAAAATGTGCATTTTTGCATCCGTGTTAATACGGAGAAACCAAATAACCCTCAAAGTGAAAACAGTTGTTTTTTCAGTCATATTCTTAATTTTACCTGGCCTTGCCCAATACGGCATGGCGCAATCGGTTGTTTCGGAGGTGGGACAACCTGCCAACCAGAGGCATTTATCGGTATTTTATCATCACGGAATAGTGGTACCTCATCATGCCAATATGGTTTACTTTATTGATGACTTTTCACGTGGCGCCGAGATCAACTATGGGATATGGCGTTTTGATACAGAAGGCTGGCAGCAATATTATAATTATCCTGAAGTAGGGGTCGGTCTTTTTTATAATTCTTATGGCAATCCGGAAATTTATGGTCAGGGCATGGCTCTTTATCCATATCTTCATTTCCCCCTTGTGCGGAAGCCACGGTTTGTCCTGAAGAACAAAATAGCGCTGGGACTCGGATACACCAACAAACCTTTCCATTATGAAGACAATCCCCGTAATCATATTTTCGGGGCCCGGTTGAATGCTTTTGTGGGTTTCGGATTGTATGCGGGTTATCGTTTATTTGATCATTGGTCCGTTTATCTTTCGGGGGCATTGAATCATATGTCAAACGGGGCCGTGCGAAAGCCCAATAATGGGATCAATACCGTCACACTGGCTGCAGGAACCCGCTATCACTTTCGTTCTGACAAAATGCCTGATGTTGAGGGCCGGAAAGCTCCAAAACGTAATAACCGAGATGTTCAGGTTTTTTTGAATTATGGGCGCAGTCAGGCCAATGATTTTAATTTTAACATTTATCCTTCCGGAAGCTTCAGTGTCAATCATCTGTGGTATCGATCGGTAAAATCGGCCTGGAGTGCAGGAGCCGATCTGATCTATTTTGGTGCGGCGCCTTATGCCTATGATCATCCGGATATAGTGAATTATGTGCCCCATGTTGAAAGGACATTTATAGGTGTAAATGGCGGTCGTCACTGGATCATGGGGGATACCTCCTTCTTTGTTCAACTCGGGGCATACCTCTATTCTTATCTGGATCCTCCACAGCCTGTATATCCGCGTCTTGGGATACGGCACCGGATCACCGACAGGCTGATTGGCAACTTCAGTGTTAAAGCAAGTTTTTTCCGTTCCGAGTTTATTGAATTCGGGCTGGGATACCGTATACCCTATAAGGAAAATTCATTATGAGGAGATTGTGTTGGTTTTTAGCAGTGGTTTTATTCACTACGGGATGTGACTATATCGAAGGCCTGTCCGGGGAGGGTCAGTCTGTAACCAGGGATTTTGAAGCGGACGCTTTTGAAAAGATCATCCTGAATACCTCTGTGCGGTTGGTGTTGACCAACGATACTTCCGTGAAGGTTGTAGCGGAAGGTCCGGATTTTGCCTTGTCCCGCCTGGTAGTCTCTCAGGAGAACCGGGAATTAATCGTGGAGTCAGATGGTATATGGGGGTTCAGAAAGGAACAAATGCCGGTTCTTAAGGTGAGTTCTCCTGACCTGGAGCATATCCGGTCAAATTTTGCTTCGGAGATCACCAATACCGATACATTGAATATTGATAAGCTTCGGATCGTGATCAGTGGCAGAGGTTCATTTACAGAGTGTGACCTGACCGTTGACGGAGAAAGTCTGAGATTGGGAGCCTACGGGAGCAATGTTGGCGATCATCGTTTTAGAGGAAAAGTAGATGTTCTGAATATCGTGTCGTTGGGGCTAACCTCAGTGGATGCCGGTGATCTTAAAACCCAACGGACCATTTATCATCAGGGGTCTGTTAATCCCGGATATGTTCATGCCTCAGGGACGCTGAAAGTAAAGATGACCTCTTCCGGAAATGTTTATTACCGGGGAAATCCAGATATTGAAATTGAAAATGGGGAGCCCCTTTATGAAGTGGACTTTGGGGAAGTGATTGAGTATTCCGATTAATTGAGCGTTGGCAAATTTGTTACAGCCTGTCTTCTCAGGGTTACCCGGGGCAAATCCTGAAAAGGATTATGTCAATACCGTCGTGTGAAAAGCCGTTGGCTGTCAGGATGAAGCCAGGTTATCATGGATAATGTTACCGTCCCTGTTTTCTTCCAGTTCAATTTGTTTGCTCAGAAGATCCTCAAGAGTGTGGGCTTTGAAATAATCCTGGATAAGTTCGTTGAGTTCTTCCCAAAACAGTTTGGCCGAGCAATTTTCCTCGCGATCACATTGATAGTTTGATGTCAGACAATCAATTATACAAATGCCCGGTTCAAAGGCATTATGAATATCAAGGATGGTAATGTCCCTGGCAGGTTTCGTGAGGATATAACCACTTTTTTTCCCTTTGACATTGGTAATGAGACCGGCCACTTTGAGGGAGAAAATAATATGGTCCAGGTATTTGTTAGACAAATTTTGCCGTTCGGCGATCTCCTTCTGGAAAATTCCGTGGCCCGCACTTTCGCGCGCGATTTCGATCATGGCCCTCACTCCGTATCGGGTCTTGGTGTTGAACTTCAAAATAAATTGTTTTAGTTTTTTAAAGTTAGGCCAAAGTTAATAAAAACTTCGTTTTTCACCTTAACCATTCCCATAAATTTCGTGGGAGGCTTCAGTCCGAAATCTTCCAGGTCAATGCTTACTTCACCGTTTATATGCATTGATTTGTCTTTGCATTGGCGAATTTTTCCCGGTACTTTATAGGTATGAGTGTTACCGGCAAGTCCCACTTTGATTTCAGGAATAATCTCTCCGGGTTTTTCAGGATTAATCTGATCGTTACCAAAAAAGATGGTAATATCGATGTCGGGATATTTGTCGGCCCGGATAAATTCCAGGAAATCTTTGTACATCCGTGGGTTGGAAGTTTCAAATTCGTGTGCCGGCACTTTCAGCGATAAAGTTTCGGGTGGTTGGACCGATTCTTCGATGAGTTTTTTGGGTTTTGAGATTTCCTGAGTAAAATGGAAGTGGTTGACATTTGTTGAGCCGTCAATTTTGATGAAATCATCACAAAATTTGGTGTCCACGACATCATGATGGGGACGTGCATCTTCAAACGCGTCCCTCCCGAAGGAGTGCTGAAGAAGAAGAGTAAAAAAGGCCATTGCCACCACAGGAAGGGGAATCCAGAGTTTCGAACCGAATCGTTTCCGGCACACATTTTTAGAACAAAAGTGTGCTTTCCGGGTATGTTTTCGGTCCATTGGTGACAATGGCATTTTATGTTGCATGATGAGTTGTTCAGGCTGTCGTTTTCTGCCGGAATTTTGTCTTAAAACGAGATGCCGGCTTCGACCATAACGCCGTTAAATCCGGCATTGTTGCCGTAATTGTCAAAGTCATTGTATGTTTGATCTACATATTCCAGTTTGGTCACAATATTGGAGGTCATAAACCATCCGGCACCGAGTTGTAAGCGGTCTACTGACATGTCATTGTCATTTGAGACGGTATTGTACCTGGCACCGGCGAAAAAGTTATCATCGTTGCCAAACCGGTAAAGACCTTCCAGGGCAAACTGGTTGAAATCATATTCGGCTCCGCCAAAAGCACTGGTTCCACTGGTTGTTTCATAAGTTCCGAACAATTCGAACCCACTGAACTGCCCGAAAAGATTGAGCATAATGGCGTTGTTCTCGTCGGTAAATCCCGGGCCCCAACGTCCGGTCGTATGATTCGAAGAAGGATCGACGTCACTATCACTTCCGGTTTGTTCCTGCATCACCATATAATAACGTGATCCTGTGCGATCACCACTGTAAAGCGATCCGAAATGGTGATTATTGTTGTGATATCCTGAAATAGTAGCCCTCACCCTGGTGGTTTCACTCAGGGTTTTGTCAAATCCGGCTTTCCAGTAAAAGGCAAGTTCATCAACAGTATTATATTCTGTATAAGTGTCGCTTTGACCGTTGTATTTGACCAGCTCAGGTTTCAGTGAACCGCCTGATATGCCTGCCATGCCCAGCCATCCGTCGCTCCGGACCAAAAATTCGGCTGCCGGAGCTGTGGTAAAGCCATCCATGATGTAATTTCCAACAAATGGATTATTAATCACATTGCTATTATCAGAACGTCTGAAATGGGCATCTCCATAATTAATTTCCATAACCCCGACCTTGATGGAGAGTATGTCCATGAGGTTGTCAATGCCATCTGAATGAATAAACGGGAGTTGGTCCATCAGCAGATAACCACCTTTTACCCATGCTTCGGTGTGGTGACGGGATGACAGGTAGGTTGTCAGATCGACTCTGACACCGGGTGCCAGATCCGCTGAAAGCAGAAAATTGGCTGTTGGAAGATTGATTCCGTTCCCGAGTGGGATCAGATCTGTTCCATCGGCCGAATGGTCCAGCGATTGGTATTGCAGGGCAAAATCGGCCCCGAAATGGGGAGTCACTTTTTCAAAGTCTTCCCCATCAAGTTTTGGTTCTTCGAATTGTTGTCCGTGAACTGCTGTGAGTCCGCTGGCGAGGATGAAAAAGAGCAAAAATAGTTTTTTCATAATGCAAATAGTTTTTTTACATGCTTTAATATTTCACAATGGTTGTTTGTCTGGATTGGGAAGAGGGATTATAGTGGAATTGTTATGTGTTTCTGAAAACTTACTGAATGGAGCTAGTGTTGTGTCAAGCATAAAATATCGCACCAAGCATCACTGATTTTCGTTTTTTCTTCATGAGAAAAAGTTCACGTAGTTAAGGCTATGCTCGCTTTTTCTCATTTTGAAAAAAGCAAAAATCAGTTTCAACTTATACGTCATTTTATACATGACACGACACTAGTTTTTAAGTGTCAGGTTCAGTGTTACAGATATTTTGTCATCTGTTTTTATGCTTCCCAGCATAACTGTTGGGGGATCGATGTCGAAATCCGTCATTTTTAGCTGCTTACTGCCTGTTATCTGAAGTTCCTGATTGCCGTTTATCTCACCGGTGAGAGTGATGTCTACAGGAGTGGTTTTTCCTGCTATCTTCAGATCCCCTTTGATATCAAAGGTGTTTTGATCCGGATCGATTGTAACGGGATCCCCATTCTGGCGGAAAGATATTTCCGGTTGGTCCTTTGCTTTGAGGGCTTTATGAGCCTTGTTTTCCATCATTGATTTTTCGCTTGCCAGATGGTTGGCATCTGATGTGAATGAAGCATCTCTGAGTTCATAACTTCCGTCTCCGTTTTCCTCCAGGGAGGCTGAAGATTCAAACTCCGTTAGCTCCATTTCCCAATCGTGTACTGTGGAGGTTCCCGACACCTTTAATGATCCCAGCGTTTCATTGGTCGTGATTGTTTGTCCGGCAGCTATGAATGGAAAGATTACCACGGCCAGCCAGACCATTGTTCGTAATGTTTGTTTATTTACCATGTTCAAATTAGTTAGTAATCCTATAGCAAAGGTAGTAAAAAATAAAACAAAACCAAGATGATACTAAAATTTATGAATTAATCAGTCCTCCCAAAAGGGAGGCTTTTTCATTTAAGGGAAATTTTCAGGTGCTTAGCGCATAATAGTCCGACAAGAAAAATCTAGACGCAGGGACCTGTCTGCCATGTCATGAAATAGACCTGTTTTGACTCAAAGGCTCTTACTGGAAGATAGAAAGTCTTTATTTCATTTGTCGCCAGGCAGGCGCAATGACCTGTCTGCCGTTATTAATATTGGCATCCTGTTATATAAACGAACTTTTGTTTGTACAATTAATTTTGTTTCACATTACACGCCAGGCAGGCGCAAAGTTTTTATTATCACACAGTTGCATCTTACCTCCGCATTGCTATGCAAATATCTTATTATCAATTGATTGAAAAAATTTAACGGAGTATTGAGTGCAGTAAACTAACCCAAAAGTTGTTTAAGTTGACTAAATCCCGTGTAGTGGCTTTTTTCAGGCTTGCCCTGAAAAAACGCAGATCCTTATTTCTCAATACTCTCTTAAACTTCTGAATCATTCTGTAATTCAACTGTTTAAAACCATTTCGTTTTCATTATTAAATCACAGTATATCAGCATTATAAGAATATTCTTACATCTGAAAATCTAACAATTTATTGTGAAATAGAGAAATTGAGTAACTTTATGTATAAGGTAGGTTAAATGCCGAGAGGGATCATTTCCATCAATGGTTGCAGAAGGTTCGCGTTTTGTCGAAGATGAACAGGAGGGACGATGACCTTGAGTGAAAGGGGGAGGATCTCTATGTTGAGGTCTCTTCCGAAGGTCACGGCTTCGCCGTCTACATGTCCCTGCAGGGGATGGTCTTTTTGTATTGAGATCTTCCGGGCTTTTACAATTTTATCATATTTACTTTTGTCAATGGACTGATCGACCAGACTGATCAGGAGAGCCGGTGCGGTGTATTTGGGGAAGTCACGAATGAGACAGACATCGATCAGACCGTCGTCAATGCTTGCCTGAGGAGCAATGTGAAAATTGTTTCCATATTGGCTGGAATTGGCAAAACTGATCAGAAATGCATCCAGTTCCATTTTTTCACCGTCAATTTCAAGCATATAGTGTTCTGATTGATATTTGGGAAATTCTCTTGAAATCAGTTGCATGTAGGTTAAAGGACCGCGTTTTCTTTTTTCAGCGAACTTATGACTTATAAAGGCGTCGAATCCGATTCCGGCCACATTCAGAGAGTATTGATCATTGAGTTTGATGACATCTATTTCCCTGGTGTGTCCCTGGTTTAAAACCTGCATGGCTTTATTGACCTTGAACGGCATTTGCAGAAAGCGGGCCAGTCCGTTGCCTGAACCGGTTGGGATGATCCCCAGGGCAGTGGAAGAGTAGAGAAGTCCACGGCCCACTTCATTGACAGTTCCATCACCGCCAACGGCTACCACAATATCATACTTTCCGGCGGCTTCACTGCTTATTTGGCAGGCATCTCCCCGTTTTCTGGAGAAAACAATGTCGGGTTTCCACTTCCGGCCTTCCGATTCGTTGCGAATCATTTTTTCCACGTCCTTCTGACGACCCATGCCGGATGCCGGGTTGATGATATATAAAGCACTTTGTTCCATTAATTATCCTGAATAATGAGAGGGCAAAGTTAAGCATATATATTTATGGATAGGTAAGAATCATGCTTATCTGGATTTTTTTTATTTTCTTTGGTTCATACAATAGATCGTTAGATGTTAGATGTAAGATGCCTGCCTGGCTTATGAAAAATTAGACTTGTTGTACAAACCAAAGTTTGTTTTATATAGCAGGATTGTAATAAGCAAACGGCAGACAGGTAAGAAAATTCGTACAACACTGATATACTGTGATTTAACTTGAGAAACGCTTAAGCTTTAAACAATTGAAATACAAGGTATTACAAAAGTTTGACGGACTATTGTCTTAGTAACAATATAAATTCTAACTGAAAAAATATACAACAGTGGAAGCTATACTAGAACTCGACCGCGAATTACTTTTGTTTCTGAACAATTTTGCCTCACCCCTTTTTGATAATTTTTTCTGGGTGATCACCAGTGTAACCATTTGGTTTCCGTTATATGCGGCCATTCTTTATGTGATCATAAAAGAGCAGCGTCTGAAAGGTGTTATTGCCCTTCTTGGTTTGGCTTTGATGGTGACTTTGTGTGATCAGATTTCTGCCAATATTTTTAAAGATGGTTTTGAGCGGCTGCGCCCATCGCGTGAATCTTCACTCGAGGGTCTGCTCAATATTGTCAATGGCTATCGGGGAGGGCAGTACGGTTTTGTTTCATCTCATGCGACCAATTCTTTCGGACTGGCTGCTTTTTCAGCTTTGTTGTTTCGTTACCGGTGGTATACCGTATTTATTGTTTTTTGGGCTGTGCTGAATAGTTATTCCCGTATTTATCTGGGTGTTCATTACCCGGGAGATATTCTGGGTGGCATGCTCCTTGGTGTTTTCATCGGATGGTTTGTCTACTGGCTTTACAAAAAAGTCGCCCGCCGGTTTATGCCCCTGCATGGAGACATGCAGCCCTTTTCCGAAAGAAGAGACTTCACGCCCGATTCACTGCGAAATGTGATCCTTACGGGGGTGGTGACCATTGTAGTGGTGCTGATCTCTTCCCATATATTACTTGATCTGATGTAAAATATATTTCTTTACGAAAAACGTCAGGCAGGTTCCATTCGACCAATGACTTAAATTAATTTTTACGTTTACGAATGATGTCAGTTTTCGGATAGGTCCATGATGACTGGCATCCTGTTTTTTTGAAGTTTAATTATTGTTAAAAGCTATACTTTTGCTGTTAAATCGGTTTTTATTCTATGGTTTTTTGCTTAATTTTAAATCACATCAATAACCTATTAAACCATTCAATCATGAGTACAACCATAACATTCAACCAGCTCAGGAAGATCAAGGACAGTCTTCCTGAAGGCAGCATGCGTAGTATCGCCGACTCGTTGAACCTCGACGTAGAGACAGTCAGGAATTATTTCGGAGGGGCCAACTACGATCGGGGTAGAAGTATCGGTATTCACCTGGAACAAGGTCCCGATGGAGGCATTGTTGAACTCGACGATACTACCATCCTTGACATGGCCAGGGAAATTCTTGAAGGAAAGCGGGAAGTCCACATGAGCAACTAATTGATGATCCTTACCTGATGATGGTAGGGTTTTTTAATATCCAAAAAGCATGATATGAGGGGAGGGTGTTTCTGAAATTCGGGAACACCCTTTTTTTGGATTGGTGTATGATGAGGGAGGGGCTGGTTGATTGGTTGATTGGTTGCTGGTTGCTGGTCAATTGGTTGGATGATTTGTTGCTGGTTGATTGTTGCTAGTTGCTAGTTGCTAGTTGCTGGTTGCTGGTTGCTGGTTGATTGGTTAATTGGTTAATTGGTCAATTGGTCAATTGGTTGGTTGATTTGTTGCTGGTTGCTTGTTTCTTGTTGATTGGTCCGCTTGGGAGTTCTGCTTGCTTGCAAGAATTTGTCAAATGGTTAATTGGGTATTCTGAAAAATTATACCACCTCTGTTAATCGTTCGTTGAATTTTTGTATTTAAGTGATGTTCAGATGTATAACACAGAAATTCTGCATTATAGCAAAAATGATTGGCATAAGCAATTGATTAAGGGCTTTTGCAAAATCTTAAAGGGCTATTGATTATTT
>JAWOCV010000166.1:0-6251 GCA_046483585.1 Marinilabilia sp. | reverse complement strand
CAACATAAAGGCCGTGTTCAACGATTTTGCCCATCAGCATTCCACCGATTTCGAAGACAGTGGGTCAGTAATCTTCGATTTTGTGAACGGAGGCATGGGAACCATCAACTTCTCCACGGCTGTCTGGGATCAAAATCTGGAGAGTACAATGACCATTATCGGGGAGAAGGGGACCATCAAAATTTCGGGGCAGTATATGAACAAGGTGAAGGTTTGTAATATTCAGGATTACGAGATGCCTGAATTAGCTCCTGCCAACCCCCCGAATAATTACGGTGACTATCAGGGATCGGCCGCTAATCATCAATTTGTGATCGACAATGTCATTCAGACCCTGAAGCAGCGAACTTATGTTACCACCAATGCGTTAGAAGGGCTGAAAGTGGTCGATATCATTGAAAGAATTTATCAGAAGAGAAAGAAATAACTTTAAATATGAATCATATGTATCAGCAACTTATCAACAAAGAGGCCCGGCTTTCTGTCGTGGGCCTTGGTTATGTAGGACTTCCTATAGCACTTGAATTTGCCCGTACCATGAAGGTAATCGGATTTGACATCAAGCCTTCACGGGTTGAACAGATGAAAAAACACATTGATCCCAGCAACGAGATGGAATCTTCCGATTTTGACGGGTGTGACATCGAATTCACCAGTGACCCGGCGGCTCTTCGGGAGGCCACCTTCCATGTGTTGGCCGTGCCGACCCCTATAAACAAACATAACCTGCCCGATTTGAACCCCCTGCTTAGTGCTTCCCGCACTGTTGGCAAGGCTTTGAAAAAGGGTGATTATGTGGTTTTTGAATCAACGGTTTACCCGGGGTGTACCGAAGAGGACTGCGTCCCTTTAATGGAGGAAGAGTCCGGACTGAAACTTAATAAAGATTTTAAAGTCGGGTATTCACCGGAGCGAATTAATCCGGGTGACAAAGAACATACCCTTACCAAAATTCTGAAAATTGTGGCGGGAAGTGACGATGAAGCTCTGGATGTTATTGCAGATGTTTACGGGGCTATCATCAAGGCCGGCATTCACCGGGCAAGTTCCATCAAAGTGGCCGAGGCTGCCAAGATCATTGAGAACACCCAAAGAGATGTGAACATTGCTTTGATGAACGAGCTTTCCCTGATCTTCAACCGGCTTAATATTAATACTTATGAGGTTCTGGAGGCGGCCGGGACCAAATGGAATTTTCTCCGGTTTTTCCCGGGACTAGTCGGCGGTCATTGCATTGGCGTTGATCCGTATTACCTGACTTACAAGGCCAACGAGCTGGGGTATCACTCCAAGATCATTACGGGGGGCCGGGTGATAAACGATTCCATGGGCCCCTATATTGCCAAGCAGGTTGTAAAGCAGCTCATCTCAAAAGGCAAAAAGATCAATGGCGCGAAGGTGCTTGTTCTGGGTGCTACCTTCAAGGAGAATGTGAGCGACATACGAAATTCCCGTGTGGCCGATGTCTATAAAGAACTCCGGTCGTTTAGTGTTGACGTGGATGTAGCAGATCCCCATGCCTCCTCAGAAGAGATGATGGAGGAGTATGGTTATGGTTTGATCGATGAAATCGGGCATGATTACGATGCCGTCATTCTGGCCGTTAATCACGATGAATATATGAAACTCGACGAGAAATATTTTAAATCCATTACCAATGGAGATGCTCTTTTCGTTGATGTGAAAGGTGTTTTTCGGGATAAGATAAAAGAGATGAGCTATTGGAGCCTGTAGGATGAAGAACATAATGGAACCGGCAGTATCTTTTCTTTTAGGAAGATTGGGATTATAACAAGAGTTTGCTAAAAAAGCCTAAACGCAGAGGCGCAATGACCTGTCTGCCGTTATTAATATTGGCATCCTGTTATATAAACGAACTTTTGTTTGTACAATTAATTTTGTTTCACATTACACGCCAGGCAGGCGCAAAGGTTTTATTATCAAGGAGTTGCGCTTAGTTTATGTTGCTATACAAACATCTCAATATCAATTACTTGAAAAGTTTAAAGTAGTATTGATTATAACAATAGATCGTTAGATTTTTAGATTTAAGATCTAAGATTATTCGCATGTTGCAGATAATCAGTGCTTTAATATAAACACTCTCTTGAATTTAAATAATTGAATAACAGGCACTTAAAAAAGTTTAACGAACTATTGTTATGAAATAGAATAAAAATGAAACGAGCATGGCAATGATTGCCTCAAAAGAATATGTATAAGTTTTTGCATGCGAGTTCCATCCGACCTTATTGAATAAATTTTATACGGATGAAATGGCCGGTAAATCACGTTGTCTATTCTCTGTAGGCGGGCATTTTTTTGAGTTATGACAAAACCCGATAAGACCATACTTTTTCTATTGCCGGCGGCTTTTGTCCAGAACTCCGCTGAGCCCGGTTTTCAGGTTCATACCCGGAACTTCCGTACCGTTTTCGGTTTTCTGCTGCCTGAACTCAGGCAAAGGAGGATGGAGGTGGTACTTGTGTCCCTTAACAATACCACCAGGCAGATGGAAAGCGGGAGGGCATATCTCCGGGAGACCGGTTTTGACAAAGCGGTCCGGGCTTTCTTCTTTCGCCGGCAAATGAAGCGCGGGCAATGGCTCCACCAAAGCATTCAGTTTTTCCTGAATATGGGGCTTCTGGTCCGGGTTCTTTTGAAAACACGGCCTGTCGTGGTTTATGGGTACAATGACGTGGGCACTTTTTATGGTGCTTTTCTGAAGGCATTCTTCAGATACCGGTTGGTATATGACATGCGGGGTGATCGTGTCAATGAGATAACGGTCCAGGGAGCTCCGGCCTGGCGGGTTTGGTTGTATCGCCTGATCAGAAATTTTTGTGTGCGTTCCTGTGATCTGGTCTTTACTGTTTCGCGAACATTCGAAGAAATCCCACTGAATAAGCGGCATCTTCCCAAATTTAACTTTATTGATGGCCGGCGGTTCTTTTATGATGCCGGAGCGGCCGAGAATATGCGAAAACAACTCGGGTTGGAAGGCCGTTTTGTTTTTGTATACAGCGGTACTGATAAATATTACCAGATGGTTCCCGCCATGGTGGCTTTTTTTTCGCGTTTCCTGGAGATCTGTCCCGATGCCTTTTTCATGATCAATACGCCTGTTCGGTCGGAGGTTTTTGAGACAGAGCTGAAGCGACACCACATACCTGCCAGTGCTTACAGAATGTTCTCCCCGGATCAGGAAAACCTTAATCATTATCAAATGGTGGCCGACATGGCATTTTTGCTGAGGGAAGATCTTCCTCTTAACCACCGGGCCTTCCCGACCAAATTTTCAGAATACATGGGAAGCGGGCTGCCGGTGTTGACCACACCTCATGTGCATACCGTGGCCGAAATGGTCAGGGATCATTCGCTCGGGGAGATATGGGACCTTCAGGTGCCCGTTGAGGAAATACAGGACCGTATTCTAAGCTATCGGAACAATCGGGCAGCAAGGGAAAAGTGTGCTGCTTTTGCTGCTGAACATTTGTTGTGGCAGACCAAAACGCCCTGGCTGGCCGGAGTGCTGCAATCCATGCATCCATGAAAAAAACGGGAAAAACCACAAAAGCCATATGCCTGCTCAACTTTTCGGGACGTTACGGCGGAGCTGAAAAGCGATATGCCGCTTTGTATGATTATTTGTCCCGGGGAGGATCCAAATATTTTCTGATCATTAACAGGAGACTATACACTTTGTTTCTGGCGAATGGGTTGTTGCAGCCTGCCGAAAACATTGTTGTTTTTAATGACGGAGGCACGACAAATGCACCGGAGAAGTCACGGTCACAGAAGATGTCTGATGTGGTTTCAAAAAACCATTCATCGTTCCGCCGGTTTTTGGGAAGGTGGAAATATTTTTTGAAAACACTGGTCTTGTGGCTTAGGTTTTCCATGTTTTTTCTCATGCAGGTCCGCCGTAAACACATCAATAAGATCTATGGTGTCTGGCACGGAGGGATCTGGATCTGGATGTGGTGCCGGTGGCTGGGCATTGAGCTTGTTTACAGTGTGAATGCCAGTGAAAAACTGATGTTGTACCGGGAAATGACCAGTTTTTTTGACACCCAATACCATGTTCTGCAGCGTGCCGACCGGCTCGACTTTTTATCCCCCTCCCTGGCAGAGGTTTATCACCGGGAGATGGGGAGGCGAATGCGGGGAGAGGTGTTGGTCACCCCAAATAGTTTTGTCGATTACAGCAAGTATTATCCCGTTTATCCCAAAGAACCCCATGTGGTTTTTCTGGGCCGTATGGAACCACTGAAGAATCCGGGACTGTTCCTGGAAGCGGTGGAGATTTTGCAGCGGGATGCGTCATCCGGTGATACCCGTTATTATATGATGGGAGCCGGCCGGTTGTTGCCCTTCCTTCAGGAAGAGTCAAAAAACAGGGGACTTCAAAACCTGGTCTTTACGGGGTTGCATCCGCGCCCTGCCCAAATACTGCGATCCGCATCCGTATTTGTTTCTTTGCAGTCTTCAGAAAATTATCCGTCACAGGCCCTGCTCGAAGCCATGGCCTGTGAATGCGGGGTTGTAGCCACCGATGTGGGCGATACACGCAGACTGCTCTCTGAAAAAGAGGGCATTCTTGTTTCGGCCGGTGCACATGAGATCGCCCGTGCAATCAGAAAGTTCCTTGATCAACCTTTTTTACGGGAAAAACTCGGCAGGAATGCCCGGGAAAAGGTGCTGGAGGAGCATACTGTGGAACGCTTTGCCGGGTGGTTTACGGATGTTATGGAAGGGAATACCGGGGCGGAGTAATTTTCCCGGATAAAAAATACATATAAGAGAATGCAGGACAAAAATTTATTGGAGCTTGAGAATCATCCTGTAAGCAGTCTGATGTGGCGATACTTCTGGCCTGCCTTTATCGGGGTTATAGCCAATTCGTTGTACAATATCATCGACCGCATCTTCATAGGTCAGTATGTAGGTGCTGAGGCATTGAGCGGCGTAACAGCGGTTTTTCCTGTTATGGTCATCATGATGGCTTTCGGCATGCTGGTCGGCATAGGTGGCAGTGTTCGGCTTTCACTCAACCTGGGACGAAAAGATTATGACCGGGCCCATTTGGTTGTGGGCAATGTGGTTGTGCTCGTCATTTTGATTTCCGTGTTGGTGACAGCTCTCGGTTTTGTCATTAAAGATCCTATGCTTCGAATGTTCGGAGCCACCGATACCACCATTCGTTACGCCAATGATTATCTCAATTATATTCTTTGGGGGGTTGTGTTGCATGAGTTTGGTTTTTCCCTGAATGCGCTGATCCGGGCCGAGGGGAATGCCCGCATTGCCATGTATAGCATGCTCATAAGTGCCGGGATAAATATTCCGCTGGATGCTTTGTTCATTGTGTATCTGGACATGGGTGTGCAGGGAGCCGCTCTGGCCACCATTATTTCCATGGGATGCCTGTCGTTGTGGGTCCTCCTGCATTTTCGCAGCAAAAGGAGTGTGGTGGGTCTGAAATGGAAATACATCAGCCTGAACTGGGTCATTGTGTGGTCAATTGTTTCCGTGGGGCTGTCGCCTTTTGCCATGCAGATGGCCAACAGCGGGGTGCAGGCACTTCTGAATATGAGCCTCATCAAATACGGTAGCGACCTGGCCGTCGGGGCCATGGGGATTGTGATGAGTGTGGCGGTGATCATCATCATGAGCATTGTGGCTTTGAATATGGCGTCCCAGCCCATCATTGGCTACAATTACGGCGCTGCCAATTACAGCAGGGTTCGGGCGACCCTCCGGTATGGGTTAATTCTGGCCTCGGGGTTTGCTTTATTGTCCTGGGTTTTTATTCAGGTTTTTCCACGGTCCATTGTTCAGCTTTTCGTCAGTGATGAAGGAGAGATATTTCAATATGGCGTCGAGGGCCTGCGGACTTATTTGTTTGCTTTGCCCATCGTCGGGTTTCAGATCGTAGTTGGGAGTTATTTTCAGTCGGTGGGAAAAGCAGGCAAAGCCATTTTCCTGACCCTCCTCCGGCAATTGCTTGTGCTGATCCCCATGTTGCTGATCCTTCCCCGTTTTGTGGGGCTGACAGGTGTCTGGATGGCGGCCCCTCTTTCGGATACTGTATCTGGGCTGGTATGTGCTATTCTTTTGATTATCGAATGGCGACATTTAAAACAAATGACTTCTGAGAATGTGTAGTGGGTATTTTTCTTCATTGGTAGCCTGTGCAGAATCTGTTACTGGTTGAATGGTTAATTTGGGATGTTGCTGGTTGCTGGTTG
>JAWOCV010000211.1:0-7516 GCA_046483585.1 Marinilabilia sp. | reverse complement strand
ACAACTCATTGACGGGGAGAAACCGTTGCATTACAACAACGATAAATATGTGATCGTCCATGCGCATTACCGCAATCGTGATGCCTATCTGGGTGGTCATATTCCCGGAGCCATCGATCTGGATACCAACGATATTGAATCTACTGAGACCTGGAACCGACGATCTCCGGGAGAATTGAAAAAAGCTCTGGAGGAACACGGTATTACCGCCGATACCACGGTGGTGATGTATGGAAAATTTATGTCACCACGCAACGAAGATCCCTTCCCGGGCAGTGCGGCAGGGGACCTTGGTGCCATTCGTTGTGCCTTTATTATGCTTTATGCCGGCGTAAAAGATGTGCGGGTGCTTAATGGCGGCTTTCAGTCGTGGGAAGATGACGGATTTGAAATTTCTACCGCCGACGAACCAAAAAAGCCGGTGGCAGAATTTGGTGCCAAAATTCCGCAGCAACCTCAATTGGCCGTGGATACACCCGGGGCGAAGGAAATGCTTGCATCCGCTGACGCAGAGCTGGTATCAGTGCGCAGCTGGCCCGAATTCATAGGCGAGGTGAGCGGGTACAATTACATTGAAAAGAAAGGGCGCATCCCCGGGGCCATCTTTGCCGACTGTGGCTCGGATGCCTATCACATGGAGAACTACCGTAATTTTGATCATACCACACGTGAGTTTCACGAGATTGCTCAAATATGGAAGGCCAACAACATTACCCCCGATAAACATCTGGCATTTTATTGCGGAACAGGCTGGAGGGGGAGTGAGGCCTGGTTCAATGCGTGGCTGATGGGCTGGCCCAAAGTCTCTGTCTACGACGGAGGGTGGTTCGAATGGAGCAATGATCCCGCCAATCCATATGAAACCGGGATTCCTGTAAGGATGACCGCATTGGATTGATTTCCAAACTCAAAACCCGGAACTCAAAACCCGGAACCCGGAACTCAAAACTAACGCGATGCAAAACAATGAACCACAACTTTTAAAGGATGCTACGGTCAGGATAAGCAATTATCTTGAAAAAGAAAACCCTGAAGAGGTTGTAGAAGATATTTTTAAGGGCCTTATGGCTTCGCAAAAGCAGATATCCAGCCGTTTTTTTTATGATGACCGGGGCTCTGCCCTTTTTGAAGAGATCACAGCGTTGCCGGAATACTATCCTGCCCGGACAGAAAAAAGTATTCTGAAAAAATCTGCTCCCAACATCCTAGACGGACCTAACGAAATGGATATTGTGGAGATCGGGAGCGGTGATTGTTCGAAAATATCACTTCTTCTGGATGCGGTTTCGCCAGGCCATTTGCAAGGGGTTAATTACTTCCCGTTGGATGTAAGTTCGCTGGCCATCCAAAAATCGTCAGAAATGCTTGCACAGAAATACCCGGGCATCCAAATACACGGAATTATGGCCGATTTTCTGAAGCATTTGAAGTTCTTTCCGGCCCGGGCAGACCGGCTTGTTTGCTTTTTCGGGAGCACCCTTGGCAACCTGGAGCGAAAAGACGCCCAACAATTTCTCATCAATGTGGCAGATTTAATGGATCCCGGGGATCATTTTCTGCTCGGACTCGACATGGTTAAAGACCGCGAAGTACTGGAAGCAGCCTATAACGATAAGCAGGGGGTAACTGCTGCTTTCAACCAAAACATACTCAATGGGGTCAATCAATATGCCGGCACCGATTTTGACCCGGACTTGTTTGATCATTATGCCTTTTACAATGAAGTTAAAGGACGCGTGGAAATGCATCTGATGGCCAGAGAGAATATGACGATCACATCTTCCCGGTTCCCTTCTGATGTTTCGATCAAAAAAGGAGAAACCATTCATACTGAAAATTCGCATAAATTTACGCATCGGCATATTCTTGAATTTGCCACCATTACCGGACTTCGGATCGAAGAAATTTTTTCCGATGACCATGGGTGGTTTTCATTGGTTCGTTTTGTGAAATAATTGATAACTATGATATTCCGCCTCCATAGTTAAACTACGAAGGAGAAGCTAATCTCATAGGGCTTTTGGTTCACCGGTTTTTGTTTGTTATAGAGCCCTTTAAAAATAAAAAATATATGAAACCAGTTATCAGTTTATTATACGGTTCAGTCCGTGAAGATCGCCAGGGTATAAAAGCCGCGAAATTTCTTGAGAAAAAGCTTAAAGAACGGGATGTGGATGTTCGTTTCATTGACCCTTTGGAATACCAACTTCCTTTTCTTGACAAGATGTACAAGGAATTTCCTGAGGGAACAGCCCCGGAGTCTATGGAAACCATTGCCGAAAACTTCCGTGAATCCCACGGATTTCTTGTGGTGACAGGGGAATACAACCACAGCATACCACCAGCGCTTAAGAATTTGTTAGACCACTTTCAGGTGGAATACATGTTTAAACCTTCGGCCATCGCGTCTTATTCAGCCGGAAGTTTTGGCGGTGTGCGGGCTGCTGTTCATCTGCGGGTTATTCTTGGCGAACTCGGGACGCCCGCCATTTCTTCCATGCAACCATTTCCCGGTGTACAGGACTTGTTTGATGACAATTTTGAACCCCAAAATGAACGTATTGATTCTTCAACAGAACGGTTTTTGGATGAATTTCTTTGGTATGTGGAAGCTCTGAAGCTTAAGCGTGATGAAGATGGTAAGCCATTTTAATGGAAAATCATTTGTATATAACAAAGCAATTGCTTAGATTTGTATTGTAAATGATTGATCATGCCACGAACAAAAGCATACGATAAAGAACAAGTCCTGGAAAAGGCCATGAATGTATTCTGGAATCATGGCTATGGCACCACCTCGGTGAGGCTGTTGGAGAAAGAGATGGGTATCAACCAGTTCTCCATCTATTCAAGTTTCTCCAATAAGAAAAACCTGTTCATTGAGGCCTTGCGGAAGTACAGGGAACAGGTTGCCCAAACGCGTTTTCGTTCCTTACTTGAGCCGGGAGCCCGGATTGGGGATTTGAAAGATTTTCTGAATGGATTTGTGGAAGCGGTTCGCCGCGGAGAAACCGGCAACGGATGCTTGGTGGTAAATACCACTTCCGAGATGATCGGTTCTACAGACCCGGATGTTTCCGTCGAATTGCAAAATTATTTCGCCTTTGTCCGGGGGATGATGGGAGACATTTTACTCAACTCTTTGGAGGCTGGTGATATACCGGCTGATACCGATATTGAAAAGTGTTCCAACTATCTGTTGGGTGTGATGCAGGGGCTTTCGGTTATAGCCAAAAGCATGAACGAAAAACAGGTCTCGGACTACATATCTGTTGCTATGCGCAATCTGGAGCCTGGGTTTGCCCGGATGAATAATTAAAATATCATTAAAAAATTTTTTTGAACCTATTCTAAGCAAAAGCTTAGAAATTTAATATTAAAATTTAAATATTATGGAACCATTTAAAGTACATACGCCGGCATCTGCACCAGCCGGATCAGGTGAGATACTGGGTGCTATGCATAAGCAGAACGGGTTTGTGCCCAACTTGTATGGTATAATGGCGGCTTCACCCCAGGTGGTGAAGGCCTATGATGAGTTGAATTCTCTTTTCATGGAGACCTCTTTTACCACAGTCGAAAAAAATGTGGTTTTACTGGCTGTCAGTAGTGTAAACGAGTGCCATTATTGCATGTCCATCCACTCCATGGTGGCCGAAATGTTCAAGGTTCCCGCCGATGTGATCGAGTCGCTTCGCAACAACAAACCCATTGAAAGCGATCCCAAACTGGAAGCGCTGCGCAAGTTTGCGATCACCATGACCGAGACGAGGGGGTGGCCATCACCCGACGAAGTGGACGATTTTCTCAGCGCCGGTTATACCAAAGAGCAAATTCTGGAGCTGATCGTGGGAATTGCACAAAAAACCATTAGCAATTATGTGAACCATATTGCCCAGACCCCGTTGGATGAGCCTGTGAAGCCCTATAAATGGGAGCCGGCAGAATAATTCACCGCGAGAGCACTGATGTCTGCATCCGGCACCAGATTACCTTGTGCCGGATGCGGATTATGTGACGTCCCCATTTTGAACTTACAGAACTAAAAACAATAGTCCGTTAAACTTTTTCAAAAGACTGATTTTTAGTCATTTAAAAAATGCGTTTGGTTTTTGCTAAAATGCAGATTATTAATGTTTTACGATTCATCTTAAATCTTATATCTAAAAATCTAACGGTCTATTGAAAAAATCAATCATGAAAAAATATATTTTATTGGCGATTATTGCCTTTCTGGCTGCCTCAACCAATGCTCAGCTTCCACAAAAGGCAGAAGACATTTCTCCGCTGCTTTTCGGTGAAACCATTCCTGATGTGGCCCTGACGGCAACTGACGGTACCCAACATCAGCTCTATTCAGTGATTAAAGAGAAACCCACGGTCCTGTTGTTTTACCGCGGGGGATGGTGCCCTTATTGCAACCAGCATCTGGCTGAAATCCAGGATGTGGAAGATGAGGTGACTCAACTGGGTTATCAGATTGTCGGCATCAGTCCCGATTCCCCGGAAAATCTTCAAAACACCGATGAAGAAAAAGAGCTTAACTACCGTTTGTTTTCTGATGGGGAGGGGAAACTCTCGAAAGCTGTGGGAATTGCTTATCAGGGGCCCGAAAAATATGGCGATATGCTGAAGAAAAGCTCGGATGGCCTCAACGACGAAGGATTTTTGCCTGTTCCGGCAGTTTTTGTCGTGGACGATCAGGGCGTGATCCATTTTGAATATATCAACCCCGATTATACAACACGGCTTTCCGGAGAGTTGCTTCTGGCCGTTCTTAAAACCTTAAAATTTGACCAATGATAAGAGTTGTTAGTACCCTATTCATTATTTTATTTCTGATGACAACAATTTCTGGTAATGCCTGGGGAAATCAATCTGTTTCGCGGGATGTAGAGGAGATATTTGATTCTGTGGCCGGGTATGATTTTCATCCTTTGAACGATGAAAATGCCATGACTATAGACCGGACATTGAAAAAGGACGGCATAGCAGACCTGGACAACAAGGACTGGAAGATTCGGTTGCTTGCTGTAAGGGATTTGGTGAAGCTATCGGAAAACGGGAAACGGATCGCCGTGGGACTTGAGCATTCTTCACCTCATGTGCGGGAGATTACGGCAATGGCTCTTGGCATTGTAAAAGAGACGAACGCGGTTGAATCCCTGAATGAAATTGTACGGGAAGATCCCAATGCCATGGTCCGGTCGCGGGCGGTTATTGCGCTGGGACAGATCGAGGCGCAGTCATCACTGTCTTTGCTACGCGAAAAGCAGGAAGACGATCCCTCCGGGGATGTCCGGCATCAATGCGAACTGGCCATCGACCAGATAGAGAAGCAGGCGGGGTCAACTCCGACGTTAGAAGATGCTTTTCTGACGCTGGATGAGTCATCTTTTGGAGAAGTCGCCGCCGGCCAAAAGGCGCCTGATTTTGTACTTGAAGATACCGAGGGGAATACCTGGAGGTTGAGTGATTTCCGGGGAGAAAAGAACGTGGTTTTGATCTGGGTGTTTGCTGACTGGTGTCCCGTTTGTCATGGTGAATTTCATGACCTGATTGAGATGCAGGATGAATTTCGTGAATATGATACCGAAGTGGTCACCATTGAGATTCACGACCGTTATCGCGGAAGGGTTATGGTTGGGAAAGAACTGGAGCCTGATTACTGGTTTGCCGAAGAGTCCTTTCAGGACGCGTATACCTCGAAAATCGGCTGGCGGCATCTGCTGGACCGGGGAGGAGCTGTGGGCGCCAGGTATGGAGCTGATCCCCTGGCCTTTGCTGTGCATGCCGAATACATTAACCGTCCGGCCACATTCATCATTGATAAAAAAGGAACAGTGGAATTTTCTTATATCGGCACTTTTTGGGGTGACCGACCCACAATTGAAGAAACCCTGGAAATGGTCAAAACCGGAGACTATTCCTTCAGTCATCCCGAAAGGCTAGAAAAGTGATCTTTGGAACTTGTCACAATAGACGTTTAGATTTTTAGATCTAAGATTTAAGAATAATCGTATAGCATTGATAATGTGCAATCAATGTTCAATTTTTAAACAATTAACCACAGGTTTAGCAAAAGTTTAACGGACTATTTAGCTCTTGCTGAAAGAGTCGGTTAGTTGCAATTTACATATGCTAATATCAGTGATAAGCGTTTTTCAGCAGTCCCTGTTATGTTCAGATATTTTTAATATAAGCATCATCAAACCATGAAGAATTATGCCTTTTGCCCTGTTTCGCCCAAGTTGGTGAATGAACGGGTAGCGCGCCTTAATGGGGCGTTCACGACACTGATCATCGTGCTCTTTTTACTGACTTCGAATATCTATTTGATGATTTTCCTCGCGGCTGATTTTCTGCTGAGGGCCATTGATCGTCCCAAACTGAGTCCATTGGCCATAACCTCCAAAGGTATGGCGGAGACTTTTGCGTTTCGCCGGGAAATGATCAATGCCGGCCCCAAGTTGTTTGCCGCACGCATTGGCTTATTGTTCAGTGTGGCCATTGTGGTTTTGACATTGACCGGCAGTGTCACCGCATCTTTTGTTTTGGCCGGGGTGTTGGGGCTGTTTTCATTCCTCGAATCGGCTTTCGGGTTGTGTGTGGCTTGTAAGATGTATCCGTTTGTTTACCGTCTGGTGTATGGAGTTAATGGCAGGTAGATATTGCTTTTCTGTTTATTATTAAGGAAGTCATCTTCGATGGTTACAGTCAGGCAGATGAAATTGCTCAGTCGCAGAGTCAGTAGTAGCTCGAAGCTCAAAGCTGTTAGCTCGTAGCTCTTGGCTCTTAGGTGTTTAATTTGGGACAATTATTTTGAGTAGCTGGAAGCTTTTAGCTAAAAAAAGCCGGAGGCTTTTGTCCTAAGAGCTAACAGCTAAGAGCTAACTGGCTGTTAGGTGTTTGAATTTGGGAAATTTGTTTTACATAGCTGAAAGCTCGAAGCTCGAAGTTGGAAGGAAAAGTTGCTCTCTCTTTTGCGACATAACCAAAGAACCAACAAAAATGTATATGATTGAATTTCGGTTGTTTACATATTTTGTTAGATAAAAGCATTTTCCGAAAGTATGGCCGAACCGGCCATGGACTGGCCATTGCCAGAAAACTCTCCGAAATGATTGGGGATGGAATTTTACTTGAATCAGAGTCCGGAAAGGGGAGCACTTTCAGGTTTCAACTACAGGGTTGTGTTGCAGGTTGATTGTGATTTCTTTAACAAAACGGCAATGCCTTTGCCGGAATAAAACATGAAAAGGAGCTTTCCCAGGGGGGTGAGCTCCTTTTTAAATTTTATAACAAAATTTTCAAACGATTTTGCACTGTCGCTGTTTATAAGTACCTTGAAAGTCTCAACAAGCCATGAGGAGATGGTGTGTTTAACCCTTCTTTTAAGGTTCTGGTATGCGCAGATTGTTCAGAAAATTCACCCATGACCGGGAATGGCTCATGGCCATCCGTGTTTCTGCTTTGTTCCTGATTATCGGATGGCTCTGGATCATTTTCAGTGATT
>JAWOCV010000208.1:0-5299 GCA_046483585.1 Marinilabilia sp. | reverse complement strand
TCGGATGCTGAAGATTTACAAAAGACTGAAATCACCATACAATAGAAAAAGTAGTTCAGTCGCAGAGGCAGAAGGCAGAAGTAGCTGAAAGCTCGAAGTTCAAAGCTGTTAGCTCGTAGCTCTTGGCTCTTAGGTGTTTAATTTGGGACAATTATTTTGAGTAGCTGGAAGCTTTTAGCTAAAAAAAGCCGAAGGCTTTTGTCCTAAGAGCTAACAGCAAAGAGCTAACTTGCTGTTAGGTGTTTGAATTTGGGAAATTTGTTTTACATAGCTGGAAGCTCGAAGCTCAAAACTGGAGAGAAAGGTTGCTCTCTTTTGCGACATAACCAAAGACCCAACAAGATTAGTTAAACATCATATTTTAAACAACTTAGGGTTGTTGTTAGAAAAGATAAACAAAACATACAAAGAGGTAAAAAATGAATTATAAAATCAACTTTCTCTTAGCAATATTTCTAATGACTGGCACTTTCTGCTTTGCCCAGTCAAACGATGAAATCATCGAAGATTTCGAACCGTCGTCGGTCAATCAACCCGGCAAGGAGTACCCCAAGGTTAACTCCCAGGGCCGCGTGCGCACGCAAGTACATGCACCCGAAGCAGAATATGTCCAAATCGATATCGGCGGAGAAAAATACGATCTGGAAAAAGATGAAAACGGCATGTGGACAGGAGAATCGGCCCCGCAGGATGTAGGATTCCATTATTACCAGTTAAACATTGACGGAGCTTCGGTGCCCGATCCGGGTACGCGATATTTTTACGGAGCATGCCGTTGGGGAAGTGGCATTGAAGTTCCGTCTGATGATGATGATATTTTTGCCGTAAAAGATGTCCCCCATGGCCATGTGCATGAAGTTCTTTTTCCTTCGGAAAGCACCGATACTTCACGCAGAGCTTTTGTTTACACCCCGCCGGAATACGAAAAAGAAACTTCGAAACGCTATCCTGTTTTGTATCTGCAACACGGCTATTGCGAAAACGAAACCTCATGGCCCAATCAGGGACATACCAATTTAATCATGGACAATCTTATAGCCCAGGGAAAAGCCAAACCTTTCATCATTGTGATGACTTATGGTATGACCAATGACATTGAAATGGGTGGTTTGGACGAATTCGACATCACCCCCTTTCAAACTGTATTGGTCGATGAATTGATCCCTTACATCGATGAAAATTACCGAACCCTTTCCAACCAGGAAAACCGGGCGATGGCCGGACTCTCAATGGGATCAATGGAGACAAAAATGATTACAACCAACAAACCGGATGTGTTTTCCTGCATCGGCTTGTTCAGTGGGGCACTTTATGCCCCCGATGAAGTCAAAAACAAAAGCAAGGTGAACCTCATTTTTCAGAGTTGCGGAAGTAAGGAGCGCCCCGAAGATGTAAAAAAAGCAACCGAAGAATTGAAAGAAGCAGATATCAATGCAGTCTCCTATATTTCGGAAGGCACAGCCCACGAATTCCACACCTGGCGACGAAGCTTGCACCAGTTTGCTCAACTGCTGTTTAAAGATTAAAAAACACAAAATGATCACATTTCGCTCACTTTATCTTGTTTTTACAATGGCACTTCTGTTCAATGCATCCATTTGTTCAGGACAGCAAGCCCATGTAAATCTTGAATACAACCCTCAGGAAAACACTGAGGGTTATATTCCCTTTAGTGCTCAGGTAAACTCTCCTGAAGTACATGATGACCAAACTGTTACATTTCGCGTAAAGGCACCCAACGCAGAAAAAGTGGAATTGCCCCCGGGGGCCATTCACACCGCGCTTGACAAAGAACAGGAGCCTATCCCCTTTACCAGGGGAGACGATGGGATATGGACCTTGACAATTGGCCCGCTAGAGCCCGATATGTATGCTTATCATTTGAAGGTTGATGGGGTGCAAATTGCCGACCCCAATAACACTTACGCGGCATTTACAGCCATGCCGCCCTACAGTCAGTTGATCGTGCATGGCGATGGCCCGGCATATTATGATGCCCGCAATGTTCCCCACGGAAATGTGACACGCCATGTTTATCACTCGGATGTAACCGAAGGTGAACGCGAACTCTACGTCTACACCCCTCCCGGTTACAATCCGGACAAGGAGTATCCTGTTCTGTATTTACTTGGCGGGAGTGGTGAATTGCCTTCCAACTGGGTATACGATGGCAGAGTAAATTTTATCATGGACAATTTGCTTGCTGAAGACAAAGCTGAACCCATGCTTATCGCCATACCCAACAACCAGGTGATCCACCGCAATCATCCTCAACATGCAGACCTGACTTTCGATATTTTTGAAGAGGAACTACGAGATCATGTGGTCCCATTGATTGACAAAAAATACAGCACCATTCAAAAACCTACAGGAAGAGCGATCTCAGGATTGTCAATGGGAGGTCGTCACAGCATGTTTATCGGCTTCCGCTCCCTTGACCTATTTACCAATTTTGGTATCCTCAGCGCCGGAGATGTAGATGCTGAAACTTCCCTGGATCATTTTCTTACCGATCCTGAGGTCAATGATAAAGTGGATTATCTTTTCGTTGGGCAGGGAAGCAAAGAAGCTCAAAGTTTCTTTAACAAACGATGCGAAGCATTGCATGAGGCTCTGAGCAAACACGACATCAAACACGAGT
Source organism: Marinilabilia sp. (assembly GCA_046483585.1). GTDB lineage: Bacteria > Bacteroidota > Bacteroidia > Bacteroidales > Marinilabiliaceae > Marinilabilia. The sequence goes on along the minus strand of JAWOCV010000208.1, from coordinate 2,658 downwards.
ATTACATTGGCGGACACGGTGGACATGACTGGTCCACCTGGCGCCACCTTTTATACTATAGGTTCTTGCCTAAACTCTGGAAGGCAAACAACAAGTAAAAAGTTTGAAAATGAAACGAACAAAGACTTCCCTTGTAGCATTGCTAATCATTTGGCTTGGCGCCTGCACACAACAGGAACCCGGGCAAGTACAGGTCGAGAACGGCACCATCCGGGGAACAGTTACCGAAGACCTGACCATTTATAAAGGCATTCCTTTTGCTGCCCCGCCTGTAGGTGATTTACGGTGGAAAGCACCTCAACCTGTTGAAGATTGGGAGTGGGTAAAATAAATAGTGTTAAATGCTTACAAAATTATATTATAATGAAAGATTCTATGCGTAGATATTTGGTATGTGCAGTCCTTTTAATGTCATTTCATTTAGCAGGTTCTGCCCAAAATCCCATTATCCAAACCTATTACACCGCCGACCCGGCCCCAATGGTACACAACGATACAGTGTTCCTGTATACAACCCATGATGAAGACACAACTAAAAATGATTTCTTCACGATGTATGACTGGCGGTGCTATTCATCCACCGACATGGTAAACTGGACCGACCACGGGGCAGTTGCTTCGCTCGAGGACTTTACCTGGTCGGATAAAACGAATGGAGCATGGGCGCCGCAAGCCATTGAGCGGAACGGGAAGTTTTACCTTTACTGCCCGATTCATGGGGATGGCATTGGCGTATTGGTTGCAGACTCGCCAACCGGCCCCTTCAGGGATGTATTGGGTGAAAGATTTATTGAAAGTGATGACATCTGGAACGACATCGACCCTTCTGTTTTTATTGACGATGATGGACAAGCCTACCTGTTTTGGGGAAATCCTGAGCTTTATTACGTCAAGTTGAATGAAGACATGGTTTCATACGACAAAAGCATCGGAGATAATGGAATTGTTTCGGTGGAAATGAGTCAGGATGCCTTTGGAAAAAACAAAGGCGAAGATGAAGAACATCGTACCCAATATACCGAAGGCCCCTGGGTTTACAAGCGAAATGACACCTACTATCTGGTTTATGCAGCTGCAGGAATACCCGAATACATTGCTTATTCCACAGCACCTTCCATTGAAGGGCCGTGGGAATATCAGGGCTATATCATGAAAAGAGCTGATCACCTGGCTTTCACCAACCACCCCGGCCTCGTCGATTACAAAGGGAACTCCTACTTCTTTTACCATACCCACGAATTATCAGATGGCGAAGGTTTTAAACGTTCGGTGAGTGTTGAACAGTTTGATTACAATGACGATGGCTCCATTCCACTGATTAAACCCACTAAAGAAGGTGTAAAAGAAAGTGTATCAAATCTGAATCCCTTCAACAAGGTTGAAGCCGAAACCATAGCCTGGTCCGAAGGATTGAAAACCGCGAGCAACGACAAGACCGGTGTTTATGTAACCAATATCAATAATGGCGATTACATAAAAGTACGTAGCGTTGATTTTGGCAAGGGTGCGAAAAAGTTTCAAGCCAATATTGCTACAGCCTCAAAAGGCGGCAAAATCGAGGTGCGTCTCGATGATATTGATGGCGAATTGCTTGGCGTTTGCAAAGTAAAAAACACCGGTGGCCGGCAAAACTGGGATACAACATCCTGTAAGTTGAAAAAAGCAAAGGGTGTTCACGACCTGTATCTCGTTTTTAAAGGGGGTGATGATGATTTATTCAATTTTGACTGGTGGGAATTCAAAGCCAAATAAAAAGGCTTAGAGATAAGTAAATAGACCGTTAGATTTTTAGATTTAAGATTCATCACATAATACTGAAAACCTGCATCTTGACAATAAGAAGCATTGAAGTGCAACCAATTGAATCAAAGGGTCTTGCAAAAATTTAACGGACTATTGATAAGTATTAATTCCTATTGATTTAAACAATTATGAAACGCATCTTCCCTCTTATATTTTTAATCCTGGCTTTATCCATAACCACAAAGGCCCAATCATATATAAAAACAGATCAAGGCATTAAGACGACCATTGACGACGTAGATTTAGAGATTCGTTTTTACAGCCCATCAATTGTAAGAGTATTAAAATGGCCTGAAGAATCATGTTTTACGAAAGAAAGTCTTTCGGTTATTAAAAAGCCACAAAAAACGAGTTTAGATATCAGCCAAACAGGAAACAATCTTGCTTTAAAAACCGATGAATTGGCTGTAACCCTAAACATGAACAATGGAGTTGTTTCATTCGAAACTTCATCAGGCCAATCGCTTTTGAGTGAAAAAGAGGCAGGCACCGGCTTTTCTAAATTTAACGATGCCGGAAACAAAACATACAGCGTTTCCCAATCATTCGGGCTGGAAAAGAATGAAGCCATTTATGGGTTAGGTTTTCAACAACAGGGAAAAATGAATCAGCGTAACGTGAGGTTAAGCATGATTCAGAACAACACGGAAACCTACATTCCCTTCTTCCAGTCCATTAAAGGATACGGCCTGTATTGGGCCAATTATTCTCCCACAACTTTCACTGATAATTCTGAAAAAACATCGTTCAGCTCTGAAGTAGGAGACGGCGTGGATTATTATTTTATGTATGGCGGCGATGCAGATGGTGTAATAGCCCAAATGCGCGAGCTTACCGGGCAGACTCCCATGTTCC
>JAWOCV010000134.1:0-6288 GCA_046483585.1 Marinilabilia sp. | reverse complement strand
TCCCCCCGTACATGGTTGTTCTCCATTCTGAACAGGAAGATCATTGATCATTATCGCAGTCGCTACAAGCAGCCTGTGAGGATGGACGACCGGACCTTTTCGTTGTTTTTCGATGAGGGGGGCGATTGGTCGAAGGATAAGAGGCCCTCTTCCTGGGATGATGATGAAGAACATCTGCTCGACAATAATGAGTTCCTTGCTATATTGAAATCCTGTTTTGAGCTCTTACCCGAAAAATGGAACGCGTGCATGAAACTCAAGTATTTCATGGACAAACAAAGCGATGAAATCTGTCAGGAATTGGAAATTACCGCGTCTAATTTGTGGCAGATTATGCACAGGGCCAAGCTTAAATTGCGTGATTGTGTAGAATCCAATTGGTTGAAAATTTAGAGACGATGATGAAACGATTGATGCATATACTTTTCTTGTCGTGCTTTAAAGCGACAGAATTGATCGAAAAGAAATTCCATATTACACTGAGCTTTAAAGAACGGTTGCAGTTGAAAATGCACAAGTCCATGTGCAGTGCATGCCGGCTTTATGAAAAGCAAAGTTCTGTTCTTGACAAAGCGCTCTTTCATCCGGAGCGACTGAACGGGGATAAGGAAGACCTGACCGCATTTAAAAAAGAGCTTTTAAAAAAACTTGAAGAAAGACACAATTGAGATGAAAAAAAAGACACTTTTCATGTTTCTGTTGCTGATGGCAGCATTCAGTCCTTTTCTTGCAGAAGGAGCGGGGACTTTATCTCCGGAACCCGGCGATGAAAATTCTGACACGCTTGTGGTGGTGTGGACCAGCGGTGACCCCTATGTCGCCGAGCGTGTATGCCTGATGTATACCCATGGGGCAAAAACCCAGGAATGGTTCGATGAAGTAATACTGGTTGTCTGGGGACCTTCAGCCAAGCTGATGGCCGAAAATAAAAAGCTGAGAAAAAAAGTCAGACAGATGCAGGAAGATGGCGTCGTGCTTGAGGCCTGTGTGAATTGTGCCGATTCCTATGATGTGGCAGGTGAGTTGCGTGAATTCGGGTTTGATGTGAAAGGCATGGGCAAACCGTTGACCGATTATTTGAAAAGCGGAGCAAAAGTACTCACATTTTAACGCATATCTCAATTTACAATAGTCCGTTAAACTTTTGCAAGAACCTTTGATTCAATTGTTTATATTTCAATGGTTCTTCTTGTCAAAATGCAGATTTTCAGTATTATATGATTCATCTTAAATCTTAAATCTAAAAATCTAACGATCTATTGAATTTATGTCAAGAGTCAAAATTGTTGATTATCCCGAATCTTCAGGGCGGCTAAAAGAGATTTATGATGACATCATCTCAAGCCGCGGAAAACTGGCAGACATTCACAAGGCACAGAGCCTGCGCCCCGAAAGCATTGTTCATCATATGGACCTTTACATGGAGGTCATGTTTTCCAGATCGGAACTATCCCGGGCCGAACGGGAAATGATGGCGGTTATTGTATCTATAACCAATGGTTGCCGGTACTGCCGGTTGCATCATCTCGAAGCCCTCCGTCACTATTGGCGGGACAATGACAAGATCGACCGTTTTCTGGATGATTATGAGAATGCCGGGTTAAGTGAAAGACAACTGGAGCTGTGCCGTTTTGCCCGGCATCTCACTCTTCATCCCGGCGCCCACGAGGAGAATGATTACACCACACCTTTAAAGAAGTATGACTTGACGGATGCCGGTCTCCTTGATGCCATATTGGTGGTGGCCTATTTCAATTTTGTGAACCGTATTGTGTTAGGCACAGGGCTTGAGCCGGATGATGAGGAAATAAAGGGGTATAAGTATTAAGAATAAAGTGTCCGTTACACATTTTGAGATGGATTAAAATAAATTGTCAGGTTTTCCTTTTTCTTCCGACTAATTGACTAAACAAAAAAACGTTTATCAATTATGAAGTTAAAAGAAAAACAATTCGCCCCCGATTTTAGTGCGACCGACATTTATGGCAACACCTTCCGGTTGTCGGATCTTAAGGGGAAAAAGATCGTTCTGGGTTTTTTCAGAAACGTGGCCTGCCCCTTTTGTAACCGGCGAGTGCATCAATTGATGCTCAAAAGTGTGAAGCTCAAAAATACCGACACGGCCATTGTATTTCTTTTTGAAAGTTCCAATGAGAAACTCACCAAAAGCACTTTTCATAAAGGGGTTTCTCCATGGCCACTGATCGGTGATTCCGAGCGAATTGTGTATGATAAGTATGGTGTAGAGCCTTCCGTTATGAAAATGATGCGGACCTTTGTTTCGGCCGATCCCATGAAGGCTACGAAAAATGCCAAAGAAAACGATTATCCCATTGAAAAGGACAAAGATGCTTCTATGTCTATGATTCCGGCTGACTTCTTTATTAATGAAAAATTTATGATCGAAAGGGCTCATTACGGGAAGCATCTGGACGATCATGTGCCGATGGAAGATTTGCTTGCTTTTGCCGGTGCAAAATAAGGGAAATTATACAGCCTTTTGACCATTAATCCCGGTCAGAAGCCTTGACTAAAAAAATTATACATCAAGATGCTTTCAAAATTTATTTCACATAAAACATTAAGGACATGAGTATAGATAAATTGTACAACAGCTTTTCCGACCACGCCGGTCGCTTGAAATCTTTTTCACTGCTGGCCTTGCGCCTGGTTTTGGCTTACGGCTTTTTCCAACCTGCCATGAATAAAGTTGGCAATGTTTCAGGTATCGCCGAATGGTTTGGCAGTATGAATTATCCTTTGCCATTGTTTAATGCGTATCTGGCAACAGGGACAGAAGTTCTGGGCGTTATACTCCTCACATTTGGGCTTGGCACCAGGATTATCTCCATACCCCTGATCATTGTTATGTTGGTGGCCATTTTTACCGTGCATCTTTCTAACGGTTTTGCTGCGGCAGATAATGGATTTGAAATTGCATTATATTATGGATTGATGTTATTGATACTTTTAACGCATGGGGCAGGAAAAATCAGTCTCGATCACTTGATTGGGAATATTAGAAAGAAGAGTTGATCAATCCTCATAACCAGCCTGGCATGACAGGCAGGCGTTTGCATAAGCATCGTATTCGTCATATGCCGGACCTGGTTTTCCATTTAATGTAATAATGCGGTCAAGTCTTACAGGATCGTTTTTTATTAAAATCAGGAACTCCCCGTTTTGATCTTTATGGAGGCCCTTGAATTTTCCTTCAGCCTGACCGATATTATTGTCAGGTTGAAAAAAGAAAACTTTTCCATCCTGACTCTTCCTGATCTCTTTTTCCATAATTTCATAAAAATCAGGATCTATAGGGCTGTACTGTGTGTATTGCATAATGAATGTTTTTTATTTTAAGTTAAGGTACATAAGAAAGGATGTCAAGGACCTGGATTTTTACTCCGCGTTTCATTCAACGAAAACCCTGAATCTTTGTTATTTTAATGGTTATTAAACAAAAACCCAAAGAAATGAGTCAACCACTACAGGAAATTTCCACCCTTCACTTGAAGGAGCAACTGGATGATCCCGGAATCAGGATTATTGATGTCAGGCCCGTTGATGCCTACAATGGCTGGCAATTTGGCGGAGAAGCCCGCGAAGGACATATAGCAGGGGCCAAATGTCTGCCGGTCAAATGGGCCGGTTACATGGACTGGATTGAGATGGTAAAACATAAGGAAATCGAACTCCAACACCGCATTGTGGTGTATGGCTATGGTTCTGACGACGCCGAAAAAGTGGCCCGGCTGTTTTTGAAAGCAGGTTTTCCGGATGTAGCCGTTTACCTCCGTTTTGTGGAAGAGTGGACCAAAGATCCCGATCTTCCTATGGAAAAACTGGAGCGTTATAAACATCTGGTACCTGCTTCCTGGGTGAAACAACTCATTGACGGGGAGAAACCGTTGCATTACAACAACGATAAATATGTGATCGTCCATGCGCATTACCGCAATCGCAATGCCTACCTGGGTGGTCATATTCCCGGGGCCATCGATCTGGACACCAACGATATTGAATCTACTGAGACCTGGAACCGGCGATCTCCGGAAGAATTGAAAAAAGCCCTGGAGGATCATGGTATCACTGCCGACACCACAGTGATCATGTATGGAAAATTTATGTCGCCACGCAATGACGATCCCTTCCCCGGAAGTGCGGCCGGAGACCTCGGAGCCATTCGTTGTGCTTTTATTATGCTCTATGCCGGCGTAAAGGATGTGCGGGTGCTCAATGGTGGTTTCCAGTCATGGGAGGATGGCGGATTTGAAATTTCTACCGCCGATGAGTCCAAAACACCGGTGGCAGAATTTGGTGCCAAAATTCCGCAGCAACCTCAATTGGCCGTGGATACGCCCGAGGCGAAGGAAATGCTTGCATCCGCTGACGCAGAGCTGGTTTCCGTGCGCAGTTGGCCCGAGTTCATTGGTGAGGTGAGCGGTTACAATTATATTGATAAGAAAGGGCGCATTCCCGGGGCCATCTTTGCCGACTGTGGCTCGGATGCCTATCACATGGAGAACTATCGCAATTTTGATCATACCACGCGGGAGTTTCACGAGATTGCCCAAATATGGGAAACAAATAACATTACCCCCGACAAACATCTGGCTTTTTATTGCGGCACAGGCTGGAGGGGGAGTGAGGCCTGGTTCAATGCCTGGTTGATGGGCTGGCCCAAAGTCTCTGTCTACGACGGAGGATGGTTCGAGTGGAGCAATGATCCCGCCAATCCATATGAAACCGGCATTCCTGAAAGGATGACAGCATTGGATTGATTTCCATGACTCGGGACCCAGAATTCCATACTTTACCCTCATTCCCAGACCCCGGAACCCGGAACTCAAAACCCGGAACCCGGAACTCAAAACTAACGCGATGCAAAACAATGAACCACAAATTTTAAAAGATACTACGGTCAGTATAAGTAATTATCTAGAAGAAGACCATGATGAGGTAGTCAGAGGTATTTACAAGGGGCTTTCGGCTTCGCAAAAGCAGATATCCAGCCGGTTTTTTTACGATGACCGGGGCTCTGCCCTTTTTGAAGAGATCACAGCGTTGCCGGAATACTATCCTGCCCGGACAGAAAAAAGTATTCTGAAAAAGGCTGCTCCCAACATCATAGACGGGCCTAAAGAAATGGATATTGTGGAGATCGGGAGCGGTGATTGTTCGAAAATATCACTTCTTCTGGATGCGGTTTCGCCAGGCCATTTGCAAGGGGTTAATTACTTCCCGTTGGATGTGAGTTCGCTGGCCATCCAAAAATCGTCAGAAATGCTTGCACAGAAGTACCCGGGCATCCAAATACACGGAATCATGGCCGATTTCCTGAAACATTTGAAGTTCTTTCCGGCCCGCGCAGACCGGCTTGTTTGTTTTTTCGGAAGTACCCTTGGCAATCTGGAGCGAAAAGACGCCCAACAATTTCTCATCAATGTGGCCGGTTTAATGGAGCCTGGAGATCATTTCCTGCTCGGACTCGACATGGTTAAAGACCGCGAAATACTGGAAGCAGCCTATAACGATAAGCAGGGGGTAACTGCTGCTTTCAACCAAAACATACTCAATGTGGTCAATCAATATGCCGGCACCGATTTTGATGCGGAATTGTTTGATCATTACGCCTTTTACAATGGAACTGAAGCTCGTGTGGAAATGCATCTCCTTGCCAGGGAAAATATGACGATCACATCTTCCCTTTTCCCTTCTGATGTTTCGATCAAAAAAGGAGAAGCCATTCATACCGAAAACTCACATAAATTTACACATCGCCATGTTCTTGAATTTTCCGCCATTACAGGTCTTCGGATCGAAGAGATCTTTTCCGATGACAATGAATGGTTTTCATTGGTTCGTTTTGTGAAATAATTGAAAACTATGGTCATCCGCATAAATCCGGGTGCTAATCTCATAGGGTTATCCTCTTCTAATAATTTTTGTAACTTTATGATATAGGAGATTTAATATGAATATGTTATGGGACACGAAGCTATCAAATCGGAACTTATTGATTGGTTGACAAACCTGGAGGACGATGAAACAATTGAATACTTGAAGATTGTAAAAGTTTCCAGGCTGTTGATGACGATTGGTGGAACGATTTGACCGATCCACAAAAACAAGGAATTGAGAGGGGTTTGGAGGACATAAATAATGGTCGTACAACATCTCATGAAGATATAAACAAGCTTAAGTAAGATGCATCATAATATCAGTTCTAATTCATAATACCTAATATTCATTAGCCATGAGATTAGCACCATGCTTCAGCATGGTGAC
>JAWOCV010000125.1:0-5826 GCA_046483585.1 Marinilabilia sp. | reverse complement strand
GGGTCACTGGAATTTTATTCTCTTAGATTTTGGGTAATTTTGTCTTCCACTATGAGTCAATAGTCCGTTAAACTTTTGTAAGTACTTTTTATTCAATTGTTTAAAATTGAAGTATCCTTTGTGTTAAAATACGGATTATCAACAACATACGATTCATCTTAAATCTAAAAATCTAACGATCTATTGATGAGCGAGGTTCCGAAATATTCAGTCGTTGACATCGAAACCACAGGTGGTAAAGCCGGCATGGGAAGGATAACTGAAATCGCCATTTACCTGATGGAAGGGGACAGGATCGTAGACCAATTTGTTTCTCTGGTCAATCCGGAATGTCATATACCGCCATATATAAGTCGTTTGACAGGGATTACCGATACAATGGTGGCGGGGGCCCCCCGCTTTTTTGAGATCGCCCGGAAAATTGTAGAGATTACCGACCAGACCATATTTGTAGCCCATAATGTTTCGTTCGATTATACTTTTGTTCAAAAGGAATTTGAATCTCTCGGTTATGACTATGCCCGGGAAGTAATGTGTACTGTCCGCCTCTCAAGAAAACTTTTACCGGGCCATAGCTCTTACAGTCTCGGAAGCCTTTGTCAGGATCTTGGTATTTCACTTAAAGGACGACACCGGGCAGGGGGTGATGCTCATGCAACAGCCAATTTGCTGAGCCATCTGATCAGTGAAAAGGGGAACTGGATTTTTCCTGAGGAGGAGAATCTGGATACGCGTTCTCTCCATCCCGGTCTTGATTTGACCAAGGTACGCAAACTGCCTGATTCAACAGGAGTTTATTATTTCTACGATCAGACGAACGGTCTGATCTATATAGGCAAAAGCAACAGTATTCGGAAGAGAGTCTTTTCACACCTGAACAGCAAAGGAAAGCGAGCTGAACAACTGAAAACCAAAGTGGCCGATATAGGCTACGAAGCAACAGGAAGTGAACTGGTTGCATTACTTAAAGAATCAGATGAAATAAAATGTCATAAACCACTATATAACAAAGCTGGACGTCGTTCACGACCAAACTGGGGTATTTTTGGTTTCACCGACAGACGCGGTTATCAGCGGTTTTTCATCGACCGACTCAACGGTAAAGAAAGTCAGCCCCTGGACACTTTTGAATCACGGGATAAGGCTGTCAACGCGCTTTCCCGGTGGGTCGGGGAGTTTGATCTGTGCCGGCAGTTGTCGGGACTGGAAAACAAAAATGGACCATGTTTTAACTATTCCATAAAGCAGTGTAACGGGGCGTGCACCGGTGAAGAATCCCCGGCGGATTATAACAGCAGGGTGGAACAGATGATCCGAAAACCGGGTTTTTCTGCTCCCGATTTCGTGATCTTCGACCATGGCCGTAAAAAAGGGGAACGCTCATTCATTTGGGTGGAGAAAAATGTGGTTCGTGGCTATGGCTGGCTTGGAGAAGACGATGTCATCACGTCTCCCCGGCAGTTGGAAGATTATCTTGCCGGGGGAAGCGACAACCGCGATTCACGTCAGATCGTTCGCTCCTGGCTCAAGAAAACATCAGGAAATCATGTAAAAATTTTAAAGTATTAATAAAGATAAAGATGTTTATTTCCCTTTACGCCAGGGAAAATGACCGGCTCCTCTTCTCATGTTGTGCATGGGGAATACCCCCTGGTTGGCAAATCGTATATCTTCGATGGTGAAAAAGGCTTTGGGATTGTAACGCTTGATAAGATCACTGGCTTTTTTAAAGTCGGTTCGCTTGATCACACAATAAATGATGTTGACTTCACCCCTTGAACCATAAGCATCGATCCAGGTAATACCAAAGCCTTCTTCCTGCAATCTGTTGATCAGTGTTTCTCCCGGCTTTTGGGTAATGATGCGCAGGTTGGCAAAACCCAGGGCCAGTCTTTCTTCAATAAGCAATCCCACATAATTGCCCACGGCAAATCCACCAGAGTAAGCAATAAAATAAAACCAGTTGTCTAGGTTCTGAAATATTTTGGTCATGGCCAACAGCCAGATCAGTATCTCAAAGAAACCAAGCAGAGGCGCAAGGTATTTTACACCTTTGGAAATAAAGACGATACGGATGGTCCCGATGCTGACATCCGCCACACGGGCAAAAAAGATCAGGGCGGGGATAAGAATCCATGTGGTCAAGAAACCTTCTGTGAACATTTGTAAAATTTCAAAAATACCCGGATTAGATTGTTAAGCCGGGAAAACGGGGTTAAACAATTAATTTTAATTAGTGTCTGTCCATAAAGTACCACTTGCTGCGTTACGCCTGTCTGGCGGGTTATAGAAAAGAAACATGCTGGTGTTTTGATTTAAAACAACTTAATCAGATGGTTATTTTTTTACAAAACGGCAGACAGGCTTGCCGCCAAAATGCTCATTTACGTGAGTAAACTGCGCTTTTGGCGGCTTCGCAAGCCCCCGATGATATCGGGGCAGGCTTTGCAATTGGCACTTTCTGAACAGACACATGAACATAAACAAATGTTGCTTAATTGATAGACGGACACTAATTAGTGCCCGTCTATCAATAGTTCGTTAAACTTCTGGAAGAATTTAAAACCAGATATTTATATTTTGAAAATCCATTATGTTAAAATACAGGTTATTAGCATTATACGATTCATCTTACTTCTAATATCTAACGATCTATTGTTCGAAAACTGTTTTCAAAAGACAGGAATAAAAGCTGACAATTCAAAGGTAATTTGAAGTTTTGAAAAATGATACCAACCTGATTAATTTAATACGGATGAAAACAGTTCACTATTTCCTGCTTCAAATTTGTCTCAGGTTGCTTGTATTTCTTGATAATTGAGCATCTCGGGACGATAATTCATGAAACGAAGTTCGACGACGTCAATTAATTAGGCTAGAACTCTGAGGTGAAGTGAAATTTTATGTTTTTAAAGTTTTCCCGGGCCATCTCAAGCATATATGAGGAGTCGGCCAGAAAAACATCCCGTCCGAATTTGTCGGTGGCCATGTACTGGTTCTTTCGTTTTTTAAAATCTTCAAGTTCTTTTTCATCTTCTGCCTCCAGCCAGCATGCCTTGTAAAGGTTGATGGGCTCGTAACGGCATGAAGCCCCGTATTCGTGGAGCAAACGGTATTGGATGACCTCAAATTGCAATGCTCCGACCGTGCCAATGATTTTTCGGCCGTTGAACTGGCTTACAAACAACTGGGCTACACCCTCATCCATAAGTTGATCGATGCCTTTGGCCAGTTGTTTTGACTTCAGGGGATCGGCATTTTCGATGTATCTGAAAAGCTCCGGCGAAAAACTGGGAAGTCCTTTGAAATTCAGGGGTTCTCCTTCGCTCAGGCTGTCTCCGATCTTGAAATTGCCCGAATCCGGAATACCAATGATGTCGCCTGGATAGGCCTCGTCTACAATTGATTTTTTCTCGGCCATAAAAGCGGTCGGACTGCTGAACTTCATTTGTTTACCCAATCGTACGTGTTTGTAGTTGGTATTGCGCTGAAAATGTCCGGAACAGACCTTCACAAAAGCAAGTCGGTTACGGTGATTGGGATCCATGTTGGCATGGATTTTAAAAACATAACCGCTGAACTTGTTTTCATCGGGCTCAACCTGACGCTCCTCCGTCTTTGACGGACGAGGGGGTGGGGCAATGTCAAGGAAACAATGAAGCAACTCCCTTACACCAAAATTATTAAGCGCACTACCAAAGAAAACCGGCGCCATTTTGCCTTCAAGATAGGGTGCCTTCTCAAATTCGGGATAAACCCCGTTAACCAGCTCCAGCTCTTCACGCAGCGATGAGGCTGAATCTTCACCGACTTCCTGATCAAGTTGAGGATCGTTGATATCCAGACTAAGGCCTTCTTCCAGAGTTTGTTTACTGGGGGTGAAAAGGTAAAGGTTACGTTCAAACAAGTTGTAAACCCCTTTGAAATCTGTTCCATTGCCAATGGGCCAACTGAGGGGGCGGACTTCTATCTTAAGCTCTTCTTCTATTTCATCGAGAATTTCAAAAGGATCCCGGGAAGGACGATCCATTTTATTGACAAAAACAATCACCGGTGTATGCCGCATCCGGCAAACCTCCATCAGTTTGCGGGTTTGGGCTTCCACACCTTTGGCAGCATCAATCACGATGATTACGCTGTCAACGGCCGTGAGCGTCCGGTAAGTGTCTTCTGCAAAATCCTGGTGACCGGGTGTGTCGAGTATGTTGACTTTATATCCGTCGTATTCAAATCCCATCACCGAGGTGGCTACAGAAATCCCTCTTTGCTTTTCAATTTCCATGAAATCGGAAGTGGCCGTCTTTTTTATTTTATTGGATTTAACGGCTCCGGCTACATGAATGGCTCCGCCGAAAAGCAGAAACTTCTCGGTCAGTGTGGTTTTCCCTGCATCTGGATGGCTGACAATACCAAATGTGCGCCGCCGTTGTATTTCGTCTTTAAATGTCATATGCTTGCAATTTCAGGGTGCAAAATTAGTCATAGAAATCAAATCCCAATGGTATTTTCCAAAGGTATTTTAGGTGTTTTGTAATTTGCGGGTTTTATTGCTTTCTTTGTTTATCCGGGAAAATGATTAATTCATGAATTAATCAGGTTAAAATAATGGTCCGTTAAACTTTTGCGATATTCTGTAATTCACTTGTTTAAAAACTTGAATTTTTCCGGGTTAAATCACAGTAAGGCAACATTATATGAATTTTCAAACATCTAATAATCTAACGATCTGTTGTAAAAATGACCTTAAATAATTCTTCTAAAGGAGGCTGGGCCAATTATCATGGTCACTCAAATTATTGTGACGGACAAGGTAATCCGGAGGACTATGTCAAAAAGGCCCTGGAACTGGGCATGAAAACCCTCGGCATTTCAAGCCATGCACCGGTGCCTTTCCATACCACCTGGAACATGAAATCTGAAAGGCTGAACAACTATCTTGATCATCTGACTGCTCTAAAAAAGAAATATACCGGTCAAATTGAGTTGCTCTCTTCCCTTGAAGTTGATTACATCCCCGGGATTATGGGACCGGCTCATTCCCGGATCCTTTCAGCCGGACTTGATTATGTGGTGGGTTCGGTCCATTTTGTGGAAACCTTCCCCGACGGTCATCGCTGGTCCATTGATGACTCTACCGACGATTTCAGCCGCGGTATTGCTGAGATTTTCGAAGGGGATATCCAAAAAACCGTTACCCGCTATTTTGAACTTCAGCGTGAAATGCTGGAAGATCAAGGCCCCCACATTCTGGGGCATATGGACAAAATTCGTATGCACAATCTAAACCGTTTTTTCTTCAATGAAGCGGACGAATGGTATGTGCAGCAGGTGCGTGACACCTTGAAACTGGCTGCAGAAAAAGGGACCGTGGTTGAGATCAATACCAAATATTTAAAGAGGGCGGGCCTTACATTTCCCTCTTCTGATCATTTTAAATGGATGGCCGACAATCATATTCCCGTTACTTTGAGTAGTGATGCACATGCCCCTGATAAATTGCTCGAAGGATTTGAAGAGACGATGTTTGTGCTTAAAAAGAACGGGATCAAGAAATTATGGGCCTGGCATGACGGAGTTTTCCGTCCTGTGGACTTATAAGATCCGTCGCCAGTGCTCTCTTTTATGGCAACATATGTCATGTTTTGGCCGATTTTTTTCTACTTTTGCTCCCATTACATAAAAACTGACAAGTATTGTAGGGATCAATATTCACAATAGACCGTTAGATTTTTAGATATAAGATTTAAGATCAATCGTATAACATTAATAATCTGCCTCTTAGCAGGAATAATGCGCATTTTTTAAACAACTAAAAATCAAGTTTTT
>JAWOCV010000063.1:0-3256 GCA_046483585.1 Marinilabilia sp. | reverse complement strand
GTCGTCCGGCTGGCCGACCAGGTGGATGTGGATGTACCGGTAAACCGGTTTGTTTACTATTCACTGATTTTGATGGAGAAGAGAGCGCGAAGGAACAATTAGGGGCTACTCAAAAATACATATTACTTTGGATAAGAGGCCATTACTTCTTATGTTCATATGTGTAAGTGCAAGGTTTTTCCCAAGAAAATGGTAATAACCCTGCACATGGGGAAGCCCGCTGAAGCGGGCTAAACGGAGGGTGCTTGTAGCCTTATTTAATCACCCTGCTGAAGCAGGGTGCTAATCTCATACAATATAAATCCTTGTGATATAGAGGAATCTATGAGAATAACACCTCGATTTATCGGGGTGTTCATAAATTATGGCTAACCTCACCAATCAGCCGGCTTTAAGCCTGCTTCTCCCATAAATTGCAACTAACTGACTTTTTCAGCAGTCCCAAATTAACAACCTCATCTCATAGAATGACCCCGAAGTCATCCGATGAGGTGAAGTAAATGTGTACGCTAAAAATACAAATCCCTCTCCCCTTTCTTTACCCGTTCCAGACGATTGATCAGCTTTTCCCGGAACTCTTCATCCTGATAATCTTTGAGGTTTTCTTCGATGAGGCGATAGCCTTTTTGGCGGGTCTCCTCGGGGGCATAATCTTCGAGATATTCGGCCATGGTAAGAATGGCATTGGGCTGACAAAACCGCTTGATAAAGCCGGGGACGGAGAATTCCATGAAATGTTCACCGGTGCGTTTCAAACGGTAACAAGCGGTACAGAACGAGGGTAAGAATCCATGTCCGATGAGCTCATCCATCACCTCGTTGAGGGTGCGGTTATCGCCAATGGAAAATTGTTCATGGTCAAGATCCTGCTGGGGATTTTTAGCGGTATATCCCTTCATCTCAATATTGGTTCCGCCATCGATCTGAGAAACACCGAATTGCAGAACCTCATCCCGGATATGGGCAGGCTCCCGGGCAGTAAGGATCAGTCCGGTATAAGGTACCGCCAGCCGAAGAATGGCAACCAGACGGGTAAACTCTTCATCGCTCACATCAAATTCATTTTTCACCTCAAACCCAGAAGCGGGCTTAATCCGGGGGAAAGATATGGTATGGGGGCCCACATTATAGACGGCCTCAAAATGATTGACATGCCGCAACATTCCCAGAACTTCAAAACGCCAGTCGTAGAGCCCGAGAAGAGCGCCGATGCCCACATCATCAATTCCGGCTTCCTGAGCACGGTCAAGTGCGGTAATACGCCAGTCATAGTCACGTTTTTTTCCGCCCAGATGGACCTTCAAATAAGTATCGCGGTGGTATGTTTCCTGAAACACCTGATAAGTACCGATGCCGGCCTCCTTCACAACACGAAATCCTTCCACGTCGAGGGGGGCAGCATTTATATTGACCCTTCTGATCTCCCCATTGAGATGCCTGACACTGTAGACATTTTCCACAGTATCAGCAATAAAACGGGGGGAATACTCCGGATGCTCACCAAAAACCAGGATCAGTCGTTTGTGACCGGAATCCTCCAGCATTTTTACCTCTTCTCTGATCTCTTCGGGAGAGAGCGTCAATCTTTTCTGGCTTTCATTTCCGGTCCTGAAGCCACAATAAGCACAATTGTTCACACACAGATTTCCGATATAAAGAGGAGCAAAAAGAACGATCCGTTTTCCATAAACTTTTTCTTTCAGGGTACGCGCACCGTCTTTGATCTCTTCGATGAGTTCAGGTGAATCAGCATTTATCAGAACGGCTGTTTCTTCCAGGGTAAGCCGGTTTTTATTAAGAGAACGGGCAATCACTTCACGTACGCGGGCCGGATCAGGATTCCCGGTTCGCCTGAGAGCGTCCCGGATTTCATCATGATCGATGAAATTCTCCATGGGCCGGTCTTCTATTTTATACTTCTGAGGATAATATATCATTGACATGGTTGTAACTTTTAACCTATAAAGTTACAACGAATATGGGGGGATTGGAAAAAAACAGAGAGTTTATTTAAGTTATTTTGACAATACCAGCACCCGGTCTCACCAAATAAAAAAAACGCAAAAATGCATCCCAAAGGAGAAAAGAACGGTCTTTTTCCTTTTAAAGATGCATTCTCAGCGCCTCTGCACAAGGGGATGTCTAATACTCTTCAAGAATGCCCCTGATCTCATCAGGCGAAACCCTGCCATAGACTCTTTCTCCTATGGTCACAACAGGTGCCAGTCCACAAGCACCTACGCAACGCAGGCAGCTAAGGGAGAACTTTCCGTCGGGAGTGGTTTCACCCACTTTCACATCAAGCAACCGTTTAAATTCATCCAGAATTTTTTCACCGCCCCTGACATAACAAGCCGTTCCCATGCAAATGGAAATGGGATGCTTACCCTTAGGCAGCATCGAGAAAAAAGAGTAAAAAGTGACCACGCCATAAACATGTGCCACCGATACATTCATCTCATCGGCCACGATCTCCTGCACTTCTGCAGGGAGATAGCCAAAAAGTTCCTGGGCACCGTGTAAAACATTAATGAGCTCACCGGGTTCATTATCAAATTTTTTACACAAATCCTTAAGCTCCTGAACTTTATTGTCGGGAATTTTTACTTTTGCCATAACAACATTCAGTTTTCAATTATCAATTTTCAATTAACAGGAATGGCTTATTCATTTGACCTATTCACAATCTCACGAACGCACCAACTGTCACCCTTTATTTTACCTCAACCTTCTTTTTCCGGTTGAAATACTGGGTATGCAACAACTCATGCGATAACTCGCCCAGGGGCTCACCGAGAAACTCTGAATAAAGCTCTTTTATGAAAGGATTCTCGTGAGATTTGCGGATGGCTTTCCCCGAATCTTCTTCATAGATGGCCTGTTGCCTTTTCCTCAGAATATCGACATCGCCATGATGGTATGGTTGTCCCCCACCACCGATGCAACCGCCTGGACATGCCATGATCTCAATAGCATGAAAAGCGGACTCTCCGGACTTAACTTCTTCCAAAAGCCGGCGGGCGTTACCGAGTCCGTGAGCAATTCCAATATTCAGCTTCAACCCGTCAAAATCAACGGTGGCTTTCCGCGAACCCTCCATGCCGCGCAATTCATGAAAATCAACCTTTTCCAGCTCTTTGCCGGTATGAAGTTCATAAGCGGTTCTTACGGCTGCCTCTATCACTCCACCAGTCGTTCCGAAAATCACGCCGGCACCGGTAGATTCTCCCAGGGGCTGGTCAAAGTCCTCATCGGT
>JAWOCV010000224.1:0-3636 GCA_046483585.1 Marinilabilia sp. | reverse complement strand
TTGATGACAATTATTGCTACAGAATAGTCAGTTCTCAATACATGAAGGAATACAACCTGTCCGAGGCAGACCTGGTAGGAAAGTCAGTAGCTGAAGTGATGGGGCAGGATGTATTTGAACAATCAATCAAGCCCAATCTGGACAAGGCTCTGCAGGGGCATGCTGTCTACTATCCTGGCTGGTTTGAAATCCCAAGCAAAGGCCTAAGATATATGGAGATGTCCTATTATCCGCTTCTGGCTGAAAACCGGAAGTCAACTTCAGTCGTTGCCCTTATCCACGACACCACCGACCGCAAGCAGGCGGAAGAAGAACTAAGCAGGGAACGGGAGCGTCTGGCCAGCATCATTGAGGGCACCAATGTAGGTACCTGGGAATGGAATGTTCAGACCGGAGAAACCATATTCAACGAACGCTGGGCGGAAATAATCGGGTATTCCCTTGAAGAGATTTCCCCTGTCACTATCGATACCTGGATGAAGTTCACCCATCCCGATGATTTAAAAAATAGCGGGGAACTGCTCCAAAGACACTTTTCCGGCGAGCTTGATTATTACGAATGTGAAGCAAGAATGCGTCATAAAAATGGAGAATGGGTATGGGTGCTTGACAGAGGGAAAGTCGCTGTATGGACCGAGGATGGAAAACCCCTGCGTATAATGGGAACGCATCAGGACATCACCGAGCGCAAGCAGGCTGAAGCGGAGCGGGAAAAACTTCAGGCCCAGCTTCACCAAGCCCAGAAAATGGAATCCGTAGGCCGCCTTGCCGGTGGCGTAGCCCATGATTTCAACAACATGCTGGGGATAATTCTTGGACATACGGAACTGGCCTTGTTGCAGGCAGATGAAAATCACGATCTGTATGATGACCTGAATGAGATTCAAAAAGCAGCAAAGCGCTCGGCTGATATCACAAAGCAGCTGCTGACTTTTGCCAGAAAAGATATCATTTCTCCCAAAAAGCTGGATTTGAATGATACCGTGGAGAGCATGCTGAATATGCTGCGCCGACTTATCGGGGAAGACATCGATCTGGTATGGAAACCGGCTACTCATCTGTGGCCGGTGAAAATGGACCCGTCCCAAATCGATCAGATCCTTGCCAATCTGTGCATCAACGCCAGGGATGCCATTTCAGGGGTGGGGAAACTCACCATAGAAACCGGAAGAAAAACGTTTGATGAAGAATACTGCAAAGAACACGCTGGATTTATTCCCGGTGATTTTGTCCTGCTGGCAGTCAGTGACAACGGCTGCGGTATGGATAAGGACACCCTGGAAAATCTGTTCGAGCCGTTTTTCACCACCAAGGAGGTGGGCAAAGGAACTGGTTTAGGGCTTGCAACAATATATGGCATCGTCAAACAGAACAACGGTTTCATCAATGTATACAGTGAGCTGGACCAGGGTTCTACTTTCAAAATTTATTTGAGCCGGTTGGTTGCCGATGAAGACATTGACAAGGCAGTTCCTGAAAAAAAAGCAGCTGCCGGGGGAACTGAAACCATTCTGCTGGTTGAAGATGAGCCGACTATTCTCAGGATGACCCGGATGATGCTGGAAAGAAAAGGGTATAGCGTGCTGTCCGCAGCCACACCGACTGAGGCCGTGGGAAAAGCAACACACCATTCAGGTCCCATTGATATGCTTATGACCGATGTGGTCATGCCTGAGATGAATGGTAGAGATCTGTCCAGACAAATCACTGATCTTTATCCGGACATCCGGCTCTTGTTTATGTCCGGCTATACCGCCAATGTCATTGCCCATCAGGGGGTACTGGATGATGGAGTGGCGTTTATTCAGAAGCCGTTTTCCATGGCGGAGATGACAGAAAAGGTTCGGGAGGTTTTGGATATGTCCATAGATAAAAACCAGGGATGACTGAAATCAAGTATCCAAAACAAAAGGATTCAGGCTTGAATTTCCTGAAGGATACCAATATTATTTAAAACCTGATATGGTCAATTTGTTTAGAAATGATGGCTGCAATAAAGATTAAAGGAGGGGGGGGGCTTGATTTATTTAATCATGCCTTTCCCTATATAATTAAAAGTCCTTGCAACACGAATTTTGCTTGATAATCAAATATCAATCATAATTTTTATATTTCGGTTCTGATATAGGTAAAAAGTATGGATATATTCTTAGCCCGGCAACCCGTTTTTACAGCTAAAAAAAAGGTGTTTGCTTATGAACTTCTATTCAGACTTAGTTTGGAAAATTATTTTCCTGATGTCGATGGGGATGTTGCTACTTCAAATCTGATTTCAAATATTTTTTTCCCATTTGATTTTAAAGAAATTCTGGGCGGAAAGCCTGGACTAATCAATTTTACAGAAAAGTTAATTCTTCAGAAAGTACCTTTATTACTTCCGAAAAAAAATTGTATAATTGAGATTATGGAAAACATTGAACCTGATGAGAAGATCATATCATCGCTTTCTATTCTGAAAGAGAAGGGTTTTTGCATCGCACTTGATGATTTTGTATATCACAAGAAATTTCGACCCATGATAGAACTCAGCAAAATTATCAAGTTTGATATAAGGGCAACTCCCTTGGAATCTCTTTATGAAATATTACACGATTTAAGGTCAGACTATGAAATTCTTTTTTTAGCGGAAAAGGTTGAGACGTA
Source organism: Marinilabilia sp. (assembly GCA_046483585.1). Classification (GTDB taxonomy): domain Bacteria; phylum Bacteroidota; class Bacteroidia; order Bacteroidales; family Marinilabiliaceae; genus Marinilabilia. Next base: position 993 of record JAWOCV010000224.1, on the reverse strand, counting down.
TACCGAATTTGAGCAAGCGAAAGAAATGGGGTTTGATTTATTCCAGGGATATTTTTTTTCCAGACCTGAAGTTTTATCAACAAAAGGTATCTCTTCAGGTCAAATTACAAAACTGGGGCTCATTAATGAAATGGGAAAAAGAGAATTAAATCTAAAAAAAATTGAAGACCTGATCAAAAAAGATGTCTCAGTATCGTTTAAACTTTTAAGATATTTAAATTCTGCATATTTCGCCAGACGAAATTCTATCAATACTATTAAAGATGCAATAACTTATCTTGGAACAGAAGAACTTAAAAGGTTTATAGATATTGTTGTAATATCTGATTTGAGTGCCAACAAACCAAATGAACTGATTCGTGCTTCAATTATTCGCGCCAGAATGTGTGAATGCTGTGGAAAGGTTTTAAATACAAGTTTTTCAACGGATGAATTGTTTACACTTGGTTTGTTCTCATTTATGGATGCCATTCTGGATTGTAGAATGGAAAGACTCCTTAACTATATTGCTTTTTCAGAGAAAATGAAACTGGCATTACTTAGACAAAATAAAGAGTTTAAAATAATTTTAAGTATTGTTGAGATATTTGAAAAAGGGAATTGGAAAAATACAATTTTCGATTCAATATCCGGCAAATCGATTGAATCAAAATTGCCCGAATTCTATATTGATTCTGTAAAAATGGCGGACTCCTTTGTTTGATGAATGAATCGTTTAACTAATGTGAGAAGCTGTTGTTAAACTATATTAGCCACAAGCATCATTTATGCGATTCTTCCATACTCAACTATTTAATATATTTCGTTGAAAATGCACCTCTCTTTGAGTCAAGGATTATTATCCAAAACGAAAATATTCACGGCTGTGAAAAATAATGGATACCATTTCAATACTTGATATTTTTTTCCAAAAAATCATCGTCCACCGTCCAAATGATGTCTGTCATTATAAATGGGACAATCTTACTCAATAATTTGCTTTTTCATTTATTG
>JAWOCV010000180.1:0-8477 GCA_046483585.1 Marinilabilia sp. | reverse complement strand
GAACACCGGAAGTCCCAAGTGCGTGGTGCCACCTTTTCCAGGTGTGACGCCTCCCACAACCCGGGTTCCGTATTCAATCATCTGGCCGGCATGAAACGTGCCTTCTCGTCCTGTAAATCCCTGAACGATCACTTTGGAATCTTTATTTAATAAAACGCTCATATATTAGATAATAAAAGATTAAATATCTCGGTTTTAGTGAAGCTGTATTCGAATATTTGTTCCTTAAAAATATAAAACTTATTCCACAATATATTCCTAACATAAACAAAAGACGATGGGTTTAGTTTTGTTTTAAAAATCAGCTCTCCGTTTTCTCAGAAATTATCGAATCAACGCTCCTGACCCAGTCATCAGCATCATTCAAACAGGGGATGTGTGCAAATTCGACCCCACCGGCACTGAGAAAGGTCTCCCTCCCCTCCTGCCGGATTTCTTCGAGCGTTTCCAGACAATCACTAACAAAAGCCGGAGTAACCACCAACAGTTTCTTTACACCCTGATGGGGAAGTTGCGCCAACACGTCGGATGTCGCAGGACCCAGCCACTTGTCTCTCCCAAGCCGTGACTGGAATGAAACGCTGTACCGATCTTCGGGCAATTTCAGATGACCGGCCACCAGCCGGGTGGTTTCCAATACCTGATGACGATAACATTTGGCATGGGCCGGAGATGGGGTTTGGCAACAGGCTTCACTCTGCAGGCAATGCCCGCCGGTAGGATCGGTTTTGATGAGATGCCGTTCGGGAACTCCGTGATAACTGAAAAGCAGATGATCGAAATCCCTTTCAAGCCACGGCATAATTGAAGAGGACAACGCCCGGATATAATCGGGATGATCATAATAAGGTTCCAAAACCTTCAGATTGAAACGATACTTTTGCTTTTGCCAGGTTTCTCTGACATATTCCACGGCGGTTTCATAACTGCTCATGGCATAATGCGGATACAGTGGAAACAGGTCAACTTCTTCAAGGCCATGATTGTCAGCAATCATCTGGTCCATCACCGCTTTGGGGGTAGGATCTCCATAACGCATGCAAAAATAAACCGGTATACCGCTAAAATTTTCAAGTTTGCCGGCCAACTGACGCGTCAGGACGATCAAAGGAGAGCCTTTCTCAGTCCAGATGGTTTTGTATTTGGCAGCACTTTTGGGAGACCGGAAGGGAGCTATGATGCCATTGACCAAAAGCCATCTGGGCAAGGGAGGAACATCAATTACCCGTCCGTCCATCAAAAATTGTCGCAGATATTTTCGTACATCACCAACTGAAGGAGATGACGGAGAACCCAGATTCACAAGGAGAATGGCTTTTTTGGTCATATTACAGAAATACAATTGATACGATAAACAAAACAGGCATCATTAAACGACTGTTCACTCCAACAATCAAAAATAATAAATCTGAAACACTAAAATCAGCCATAAGACATCTGCCATTAAAAAAGTTACTTCCGGCACTTAATATGGTAAATAAAATAAAAAGTCAAAAGGACAAAAAACACAAACACACCAATAAACGTCCCAAAACCCAGTTGATCAATAATCCATCCGCCGGTAAGCGGGAAAAGTACCGGCAGCACATTCCCAGCCCCCGAAATGCCTGCATAAAGTGCCCGGTTCTCTTTTCCAGACACTTCCAGCAACAACCCGTTCATGGTAATATTGTACAGGGCAAACACAACACCTCCGATAAGAAAAACATACTGCAGGGTAACAACACTCTGGCTTGCAATTGTCAGAAAGGCCATGAACACCGACAGGATCACATTTCCGTAAAGCATATGGTTATACCTGACCCTTCCGGCACCAACAGCCACAATAAGGCTCACCAACACCATCCCGATAACTTTAAAAACCAGAAAATTTCCGGTGTCCGCACTACCGGTGTTCAGAAAATCCTTGCCATAAAGGATCACAAAAGGGAGAAAGGAGACGGCAATCCCCTGACTGTTGACAAAACCAATAAAGTGAGGCAGTCGTTTGTTCTCTCTCCATTCCGTTCGCATAACCCGAAAAAACCCACGGACATTTTTTATTTTAAGCGATGACGACAGCTCCTCCTTCAACCGCCAGAATCCCAGAGAAGCCATAAGAAGCAACAACCCGCCGATGATAAACATATAGGCGTAATTCACCGGATAACTCTCCATGGCCAGCACTTTCTTGGCCAGAAGAGCGGAGATCAGCACAATAACGCCGGATAACATCTGACGGGAAGAGAAGAATCTTTTCCGCTTTTCTTCAAGAATGGATTTCCCCATGATGTCCATTAAGCTCACATTGGCAAAGGCTCCGCCCAGAGCAAAAAGGGATATGAAAAGAAAAATGGCCCAAAAAACCAACCCTGTATCGCCGGCCTGAATAAAAAAAATAATGACCCCCAATGCCAAAATGGATAAAATCCGGGAATTGATTCCCAACAGTAAAAATTTTTTCTTGTAAGGTTTATTGCTAATATATGGGGCAAAAAAAAGTTGCGCAAAACGCGTCCCACCCAGTAGAATAGCGGTCATAATGCCCACATGAAACGAATTACCACCCGATTCGATAAGCATAGACGGCAAAACGGTGTCAACGTCCATAAAGTTCTTGGCAAATGCCAGAAGCGAAGCATGCCACAGAAGCGCATAAAAATTTCGGCGTGATGAAGAGGGCGATAGTTCTGTTTTTTCCTGCATATCTATCCAATGGATCGTTAGATATTAAATTTTCAGATGTCAGATAAACCGCATAACTCCGATAATCTGTGTTTTAACCAGCAAGATATAAAGACAATTGAAACGAGCATGATATTTTTTAAGCATAAATATCACAAAAAAATATGTTTAAAAAATATTATGCGAGAGCGAAGCGGTTCCATTCGTTCTCAAATTTTTAATTAGTTTTTTGTCAAGTAATTACAAAATTTTAAACGAATGAAGTGCAAAGTTATAATGGTCTTTTATCAGAAATGTTCATTTTATATCACTGGTGTCCGGTAAAACAAATAGAAAGACTGAACAAATACTCCGGACAATAGTGATTTCCTATAAAACACAATCTGTCACTTTGCAATAGATCGTTAGATTTTTGGATTTAAGATGAATCGTATGTTGTTGATAATCCGTATTTTAACACAAAAATACTTCAACTTTAAACAATTGAATAACAAGTACTTACAAAAGTTTAACGGACTATTGACTTTGTATATGTACATAAAAATATTCTCCGACAATGTTATTCAACAGATGTGCCCAAATATTTGTTTCTTTTCTCCGCTTTCAGACGCAACTTTTTTATCTTTAATCCATCAAATAAAGTAAAAGATGACTTTCAAAGCAACTTTTTATCTCCTTCCTCTTATCCTTTTCTCAACGGGTTGTGGTCTCCGCACCGCAGGGTCAGCAACAACGTCAACTCCGGACATGCATACTTCCCGTCTTAGCATCGACTGGCCGGGAACGTATCTGGGTACAACGCCCTGTGCGGATTGCCCGGGCATTGAAACAACCGTTACCCTCCATGAAAATGGAACCTATCGATGGGTATCCCATTATCTGGATAAAGGCGAAAATCTGTTTATCGAGAAGGGGAAATTCAAGTGGAACAATGATGGCAACACCATTTCCCTGACAAGTGAAGATGAAAAAGAAAGGCTCATCCGGGTCGGTGAAAACCGGATTTTTATGCTCGATCACAGGGGCGAAAGAATTCGGGGTGAGCTGGCCGATTACTACACCCTCGAAAAAGTCACTTTTCAGCAACTTCCCGGGGCAGAAAGCCTTTTGGAGAATAAGAGATGGGTCCTGACCGAAATGTTAAAAGATTCAACCCACAGAGTGGACTCTGCCCAACAACGACCGTTTATCGAATTTGACACCCAGGAGAAAAGAATCAGCGGTTTTGCCGGATGTAACAGGTTTTTCGGCCAATACAGCGTTCAAAATGACAGCACCATCCAATTTTCCGAAATGGGCGCTACAAAGAAATACTGCATGGAGACCATGGAGACGGAAGACCTTTTTTTTGATGTTCTCAGCCAATGTCGATATCTTAGAATCAATAAAACCATACTGATTATGGAGGACCATGACCATGAAAAAATGGCTGTTTTCAAACCACTAAATTCAAAATCCAAATAAGCTTAAGCTATGAAATCAATCTTGACTATTGCCCTCATGATGGCCCTGACTTTGTCGGTGGTCACTGCTCAGGATGTATCTGACAAAGACCTCCCGGCGAAAATGGAAGAGCTCACAGCCCCTCAGTTTTCTCAAGCAGTGGAGAAATCTGCAAAAACCTGCATCATCCCCCTGGGTGTTCTGGAAAAACACGGTCCCCAACTGCCCCTTGGCACCGATGTGATGATGGCCCGCGAAATAGCTAAAAGAGCAGCTCAAACGGAATATACCATCATTTTCCCTTATTTCTATTTCGGACAAATATTTGAGGCCAAACATCAGCCCGGAACACTGGCTTACAGCAATGACCTCATTTGGAATGTCCTCCAGGAAACCTGCGATGAACTGGCCCGAAACGGCATAGAAAAGATCATCCTGGTCAACGGACACGGTGGTAACAACGATTTTCTGCCTTACTTCTGCCAATCCCAACTGGCGAAGGCAAAGGACTACTCGGTTATACTGTTTCAACCCCGGACCTCGTCGGAAGTACAGGAAAAAGCCGAGGAATTGCGTCAAACCGATATCGACATGCATGCCGGTGAAAATGAAACATCCATGCTCCACTCCTTCAATCCGGATTTGGTCCATCCGGAGGCAGCAAATAGCGAAACAGGCGAGGACCAAGAGCGCCTTACCGACCTGCCTTACGGCTATACAGGCATCTGGTGGTACGGCCGTTTTCCTCAACACTATGCCGGAGACGGAAGCCAACCCAGCGATGAATTGGGAGAACTTCTGCTCAACCACCGGGCAGAGCAATTGGTAGAACTGATTCGGTACCTGAAAGAGGACGATTCCATTGAAAACCTTCAACAAGAATTTTTCGACCGAACGGAACATTGAAGGTAGGCTGTTAGGTCAGTAGGTTGGTAGGTTGGTAGGTCAGTAGGTTAGTAGGTTGGTAGGTCGATAGGTTGGTAGCCTTTTCCAGCAACAACAGCCCCAAAAGGACATTAGCAAAAGCACGGGGCACCGCCCGATGAGAAAGGATGGCACCACCATGCAAAGCTCTGAAAGAGCGCAAGCAAGATATTTTTTTACGATTATGGCTGTCGCCCATCCAAGGCTATTTGAAATTTCCAGATCACACTCCTCATAGGGCACGACCCCGTTCTTTTGCTTTCAGGCCGGTGGCCTTTTCCCTGCCACCCGGCAAACTTCCCTTCGCTAAAGCTACAGTGAACAACAAAAACCCAGTACCCGGCAACCAATTAACGAATTACCCAGTACCCCGGAACACGAAACTCATTAACCAGCCACAGATTCTTCGCAAGCTCAGAATGACGAGCAACCAGCAACCAGCAACATCCCAAATTCTTGCAAGTAAGCGGCATAGCCGAGCGACCCATTTGACCCAATTGACCAATTAACCAATTGACCATTCGACCAATTTCATTCCTGCATTTCCTGAAACAACTTCTCTTTGTCTAAAATCATCACATGTTGTTTCTGTGCATCGATGATCCCTTCATGATGAAGAGCCCGCAAGGCCCGGCTCAGAGAAGGGCGGGCCACACCGAACAAGTCGGCCAGTTCTTCCTGGGTTTTGTCCAAAGTAACTTCTCCGTTTCCCTTTTGCCGGCGGTCGAGCTCCATCAGAAAATGAGCAAGTTTCCCCCGGATGGTCTTGAAAGACAAGAACCGAAGCTTCGATGAAATAAACTGGGCCCGGTTCGAAACAGCATTCAGAAAATTGGTCAGGAACACCTCACTGTTTTGCATCAAAGTCACCACCGAAGATTTCCCCAATACCAACAATTCGGTATATTCATTGGCACTTATGGTAACCGGACACCGGTTGTTTTCGCCAAATAAAAATGCAATGGCCAAAGGCCGGGGAACACCGATGTCTTCAATCTTCAGAACCCTCCCGGAATAATCAATCATTTCGCCTTTTACACTCCCCTGCAAAACAATTTGGAGAACACGGCACTCCTCCCCTCCTGTGGCAATCACTTCTCCTTTGGCATAACTGCGTACCTGATAAACCACTTTGGAGAACAATTCCTGTACCTGTGCTTCACTGAGCCCGGAAAATAATGGCGATTTTGCGAGGGTGTTGTACATTGGTGGTTGCTGGTCAATTGGTTGATTGGTCAATTGGTTAATTGGTTAATTGGTAGAGACGCACGATTGTGCGTCTCTACTGGTTACTGTTCGAAAGGGAACAGCCGGCAATCCCTCTTCATTATACAAATTGGCATCATCCGGATTATCTGCCCAGGCATAACGGACAGCCACAGGGTTTTCCACTTCATCGCTCCAGACAATCACTTTGTCGCCCTTGATTTTGGCTTTGGCCCAAACGAACTCCTTGTCCTCTCCGGCAATGGCAAATTCCTGCAATTTTTCACCTTCACATTTCAAACCACCACCTATATGCTTAAAAGACAAAATCGCTTTATTGCCTTCAATCTTCATGGATTCAAAAACGGGACCACTGGCTACCACATCTTCATTATATGCAACCTTACGGGCAGTGAGCGCCAAGCGGCTACCTACACTTTCTTTATTCAGGGGGTGAATGTCATTCCATTCTCCCACATCAATGGCCACGGCCATACCTGTATTGGGCAATTCAAGGGCTTTTGTCTGGGCTTCTCTCAGCATGGCCCAGTTACTCTCCTGTGGTTCTTTGGGCGGCTCCATAAAGTTGGCCAGCTGAACAAACAGGAAAGGCAATTCATTTTGAGACCAGCTTGCCCGCCAGTCCTTTATCATGGCCGGGAACAGTTCCTGGTATTCCTCAGCCCGGTCGGTATTGGATTCGCCCTGGTACCAGATCACTCCTTTTGACTTGTAGTTCAGTAGAGGAGCGATCATGGCATTGAACAATCCCCCCGGTTTCCAGCGAATAAAAGTCTGGCCGGCCAGTGCATCCATTTCGGCGCCAATCCGGTATTTCCACTCCCCCGTCAAATCAACAGAACTTTGTTCAAAATCCAGCCGGTAAGGTTTATCGGGCACAAAACCACCTACACCGCCGGAATTGATTACCCGCACGGCAATGGTGTTTTCTCCTTCCTGCAGCAAATCCCCGGGAACATCATACCGACGGGGTGGATATTCATAAGTGACATTCCCCACGAACTCCCCGTTGACAAAAACAGAATCGGCATCCACAATTCTTCCCAGAAGCAATTTAGCGGATTGATCCGCCTGACCGGCATCCAGATCAATGGTTTTTCTGTACCATACACTGCCATTGAAGGGTTCAATCCCCTCTTCGTCCCAATATCCGGGAACCTGAATGGATTTCCAGGAGGAATGATCAACATCGGGGTGATGCCATGGTTTTTCAGCTTCATTGTAAGCTTTCTCCTTTTGTCCCAGTTCCTGATACCATTTATTGTTGCGCTCCTGATCAGATTCCTGAATGCTTTGAATAAGCGAATCATCCTTCATCCTTTGCATCTCTTCATAGTGCTCAGGGAAAGCCTTCAGTGCTTCTTCGCTCATCCAGGCTTCTGCCGGCGAGCCACCAATGGCAGTGTTAATGAGACCAACGGGAACGCCATACCGGTCGTAAAGGTCTCTGGCAAAAAAATAACCTACGGCAGAAAAATTCATCACCGTATTTTCATCCAGAGATACCCATTCGCCTGACTCATAATCTTTCAATCTTTTTTTGAAATCATATGTTTGAGGCACCTTAAATTGTCTGATCTGCTCATTTTTAGAATCGCGGAATTCATCTTCATAAATCCAGTGAACACGCTGTACGGGAAGTTCCATATTCGACTGCCCGGAGCAAATCCAGACATCCCCGATGAGTATATTGCTGATCTCAATGCGATTTTCCCCTTCAACGGTCATAGACCATGGTCCGCCTGCCTTCATTTCGGGCAATAAAATTTCCCATTTTCCATCTTCTCCGGTCTCCGTCTGATAGGAATCGTCCCTGAAATCCACGGAAACCGTTTCTCCCGGTGAAGCCCACCCCCATATTCTAATCTCGGTATCACGCTGGAGCACCATACCCTCACCGATGAGTTGCGGTAATTTCACTTCTCCCGAAATGTGTCCTGTACTCAGGAAAACAGCTGAAAAAATAAGTAATACTCGTAGTTTAGTATAAGTGTAATTCATTCGTAAATAATTTATTTAAGTATTTGTTCGAATGGAACCTGCCTGACGTTTTATGAAAAAGAATCCATGTGTTCCAAAGAATTTTCCTCAGAAATCAGGATCTTTGTTGCATCAACCCGGCAGGCAGGCCTGTCTGCCGTTTTATGTATATGGAACCATCAATTTTAATGTTTTAACATCAAAAATCCAGAATGTTTCTGTTTCATAACCCGCCAGGC
>JAWOCV010000156.1:0-24471 GCA_046483585.1 Marinilabilia sp. | reverse complement strand
CTGTCGCTAGCGTTCATCCTGAGCCAGGATCAAACTCTTCGTTGTAGGAAAGTTTTAAAAAAAAATTTCTTTTAAGTACTTCCCCCCTAAAAAAATGAAACTCGTTTGATCGGAATTCAACTCTGGGATCCGCTTTTACCTTGCTTTTTGGTTTTGCTATCAATAGTGTCAAAGATCGTTTTCTCTTTTGTCTTTAATCCCCTTCGAAAAATAAAGAGGCATTCTGTTATCCGCTTTAACTCTCTCTCACCCAATCGGCCTTCCTTTGAAGAGCCTCCGGGTTCTGGCAAAAGCGAGTGCAAAGATACATCCTTTTTTATTCCCGTCCAAAATTATTTTCCGGGTGTCTAAAAGGCAATCTTTATCCCATCCATCCCCTTCCGTCTTTCCCTCACTCTGCCCTAAAGCGGGTGCAAATATAAGTCTTAAATGGGTGGTTTTCCAAAATTAATGGGAAGGTTTTTTATTATTTTTTTCAAGAAGTTGGAAGCCAACTACATCAAATCTCATAAAACACCTTGATTTTTTTAATATAAGCCGGAACTTGTAAAAATACATATTATCACCCGGAATGTCAAGAAGCACTTAAAATTTCTTTAAGAACAGATAACTCCAAGCAATTTTGTAACTTCGCCAATAAAATTCAAAGACTACTCATCAATGAGCACCCACAAGAATCTGGTAATAATACCAACTTACAATGAACGCGATAACATTGAAGCTCTCATTAATTCTGTACTCTCACAACCAACCCGTTTTGAGATACTGATCATTGATGATGGGTCTCCCGATGGCACAGCTTCTGCAGTAAAAACACTGCAGAAAAAACATCCAGAACGGTTGCATATCATCGAAAGAGAAAAAAAATCGGGATTGGGAACAGCCTACATTACCGGTTTTAAATGGGCCATCGCACGGGATTACGATTATATCTGTGAAATGGACGCTGATTTTTCCCATAATCCGGCCGATTTGAACCGTCTTTACGATGCATGTGTTACAGGTAAAGCAGATCTTGCGATCGGATCGCGATACAAAACCGGGGTGAATGTGGTCAACTGGCCCATTGGCCGGGTCCTGATCTCATATTTTGCATCGGTTTATGTACGCCTGGTCACCGGAATGGATATCATGGATACCACGGCAGGATTTAAATGTTATCATCGCCGGGTGCTGGAAACCATAAAACTTGACAAGATCAGCCTGAAAGGATATGGCTTTCAAATAGAGATGAAGTTTTCAACCTGGAAATACGGATTCAGAATCACGGAGGTACCGATCATATTCACTGATCGTCAACAGGGAACATCCAAAATGAGTGGAGGCATATTCAGTGAAGCCCTCTGGGGCGTAATAAAAATGAAGATCAGCAGTTACTTTAAACAATATGAAGTTTAACCTCCTCCATGCAAATTAATCAATGAGCCCCCTCCGATTAAAGAGCTGTTTTTGTTAAGATCAATAGTCCGTTAAACTTTTGCAAAAACTTGATTTTTAGTCGTTTAAAAAACGTGCAATTTTTCTGTTAAGAGGCAGATTATTAATGTTATGCGATTGATCTTAAATCTTATATCTAAAAATCTAACGGTCTATTGTTAAGATCGAAGCGCATATTTTTTTGAACCTGATTTAACTCACTGTTAGTAAGATTATAAAGAATCAAGATGTGGGATATTCTGCTGCACACCAAAATAATTTAAGTACCGATATTTCACACCCTAAACAACAAAGAGATTAGCAAAAAAGAACCTTTTAGCCTGAACTATTGACTTCGTCGAACTTCGATTCATAAATTTTTATCATTATGAATAAAGTTCAGGTTAACCCCGACTTAGATGAAGTTAAACTTTTGAAAAAAGTTTTTACTGAATCTTAGTCGCTGTCGAAGACAGGGAATATTTGTGAAACGAAGTTCGACGAAGTCAATAATCCGGGTTAGGAGTCGTCTCATCATTATACTTAAATACGATACAAGATGCGCACCCTTATAAAAAACGCAACTGTAATTAACGACGGGAAAGTGTTTAAAGGAAGTGTTTCAATCAAAGATGCTTTCATTGAGAAAATTTACCTGAAAGGTGAAAAACTTCCCGAAGATTCAGAAAACGTGATCGACGCCCGGGGCAACTACCTGATTCCCGGTGTGATTGATGATCAGGTCCATTTTCGCGAACCAGGCCTCAGTTACAAAGCCGATATCGGTACCGAATCCGGAGCAGCCATAGCCGGGGGGGTGACTTCATATATGGAAATGCCCAACACCAACCCGCAAACCATCAACATTGAAGCTCTTGAAAATAAATTCAGAACAGCCGAAATCAAATCATTCGCCAACTACTCCTTTTATATGGGGGCCACCAATGACAACCTGAATGAAATCTTAAAAGCCGATCCCCGCAGAGTATGCGGAATAAAAGTATTCATGGGGTCATCGACAGGAAATATGCTGGTAGACCAAAAAGAGTCTCTCGAAAACATTTTCCGGGAAGTTCCCATGCTCATCGCCACCCATTGCGAAGATGAAGCCACCATTCGCCAAAATACGGAGCATTACCGGCGAGAATACGGAGAAGACCTTCCTTTCCGGTATCACCCACTGATTCGCAGTGCTGAAGCGTGTTACAGATCTTCATCTCTGGCAGCGGAACTCGCCTCAAAATACAACTCAAGGCTCCACATACTTCATCTTTCAACAGCTGCTGAACTCTCACTCCTTAGCAACCAGCTACCTCTCACCAAAAAAAGAATAACCGGAGAAGTTTGTGTCCATCATTTATGGTTTACTGATGCCGATTATGCAAAATACGGCGCCCGGATCAAATGGAATCCCGCCATTAAACGCAAAGAAGACAGAGACGCCCTGCGTGATGGACTTAAGAACAATTTCCTTGATGTAGTGGCTACAGATCATGCCCCCCATACGCTGGAAGAAAAAAGCAACACATACTTTAAAGCCCCCTCGGGTGGACCTTTGGTAGAACATTCTTTAATTGCTATGTTTGAATTAAGCAGGCAAGGCCACTTCACAAAAGAGATGATCGTGGATAAAATGTGCCATGCCCCTGCACAACTCTTCAATATTGAAAAAAGGGGTTTCATTAAAGAAGGTTTTTATGCAGATCTGGTACTGATTGCGCCGGACCAGGCACAAACCATTGAAGACAGGAAGGTCCGTTACAAATGCAAATGGACTCCTTTTGCAGGTACAACCTTTAATCACAGCGTTACTCACACATTTGTTAACGGCCATCTCGCCTACGAAAACGGGAACCTTAAGAATGAAAAATATGGGAAAGCACTGGTTTTTAATAGATAAACATACGCAAAAGCAAATGATTCCAGGTCTGCTGGTATTTATTTTGCTTACTTCAATCTCCTGTGGCAACAATGATGGGCGTAAAAGTTCCTCATCAGGAACCATGTCACCGGAAAATGAAATTGCAGATACCATCATTTATCCGGTGGATGTCATCAATCTGGACTCGGCCGACAAATGGGCTGACACCCGTCTCAAAAGACTGGATCAGGAAAAAATGACCGATATGTTTTTTGACGCTCTATATGATGGAGATGCAAGAGCTCTTGATTATTATACGCGTGAACCTATTCCGGCAGAAGAAATCAAGGAAATGGAAGAATCCGGAAAGTTGGATCGCAAAGAAATGGGACAACTTCAGTTTGAAGAGAGTTGGTTTTTTGATCCAGAGACCGCCCAAATGACCAAAGAGGTACAATCCGTACTTCTGGCTTGGCCCGTCTTTGACAACGATGGAGAATTTCAGGCCTATGAAGCAGGGTTTGTTTTGGAACTTAATCCATAATTGTGAAAATTTTTTCAAGTTTTTAGACGCAATACTCCGTTAAACTTTTTCAAGCAATTGATAATAAGATGCCTGAATGTCAATGCAAGTTAATCACAACTCTCTGGTAATAAAAGCTTTGCGTTATTGATCTGTGTTTAAGCTTTTTTTAACGGACTATTGATACGGGCGCTATTCAGAAAAATAAAAAAGAAGAAACATCATGAACCATATTGAGGCAACATACAAAAATTCAATGGCTCTTCTGACCGATTTTTATGAAATTACTATGGCCTATGGTTTCTGGAAGAACAACATGCACAAACAAAAGGCGGCATTCAATCTGTTTTTTAGAAATCACCCCTTCGACGGCGGATTTACAGTCAGTTGCGGCTTGGATTATGTTATTGATTTTCTCGACAATTTTCATTTTTCTCAATCAGACATTTCTTATCTGGAAGGCTTAAAAGGAAATGACAACGAACCACTTTTTGAGAAACGTTTTCTGGATTTTCTCAGCACCATGAAGTTCGAATGCGATGTGGATGCGATTCCTGAAGGCAAGCTGGTTTTCCCTCACGAGCCGCTCGTTCGTGTAAAGGGCCCTCTCCTGCAATGTCAACTGATCGAATCGGCACTTTTGAATTTCATTAATTTTCAGACATTGGTGGCGACCAAGGCCGCCCGTATCAGTATTGCTGCCAAGGGCGATCCGGTAATGGAGTTTGGGTTACGCCGCGCCCAGGGTATTGACGGATCCCTCTCTGCCAGTCGCGCCTCCTATATCGGAGGATGCGTGGGCACATCCAATGTTTTGGCCGGCAAAAAATTCGGCATTCCTGTTCTTGGCACCCATGCCCACAGCTGGGTTCAGGCTTTTGAAGATGAGCTGGAAGCTTTTGACGCATTCGCAAGGGCTTTGCCCAACAACACCATCTTTCTGGTTGATACTTACAACACATCTAAAGGCATTGACAATGCCATTAAGATCACCAAAAAGATGGAAGCCAGAGGTCACAAGATCACCGGCATTCGCCTCGACTCCGGCGACCTGGCCTATTTCAGCCAGATGGCCAGGCAAAAACTCAACGAAGCCGGGCTCTCCTACATGAAAATTGTTGCCAGCAATGACCTCGATGAAAATATCGTAAACAGTCTCAAACAGCAGGAAGCCGAGATTGACTCCTGGGGCATCGGCACCAAACTGGTAACAGCCTTCGATCAACCTGCCCTTGGGGGTGTATACAAGCTTTCGGCCATAGAAAAGAAAGACGGAAGCTGGGAAGATCGCCTGAAGCTTTCGGAACAATCGGTGAAGATCAATATTCCGGGATTGCAACAGATCAAACGGTTTTATAAAGACGGCAAAATGGTCGGGGACATGATCTATGACGAAAGGACCGACCTGTCGGGTCCCGTAAGAATGATCGATCCGGCGGACCCCACCCGGACCAAAACCCTTAACAAGGAACAACTGGAGTGTGAGGATGTCCTGAAGCCCGTTTTCAGAAACGGAGAAAATTTATACAGGAAAGAACCCCTTAAAGTCATTCAGCAACGAACATCAGACCAACTCAATTTGTTAGATAAAACGATCAAGCGGTTTATCAATCCGCACCGTTATCCCGTTGGGCTGGAAGAAGGATTGTATACCCGAAGACTAAAGCTGATTTTCCAATACAAACAAGAGATCAATAATAATACTCAGGCAAAATCTTAATTGGGGAAGCCCGGATAACGGTCAGAATACAAAGTCTATTCGTCATACATTAACAAAAAAATCTGCCATTATGGATGCACTATTGATTGTTGACGTACAAAATGACTTCCTTCCGCAAGGTTCACTGGCGGTGCCGGAAGGTGACCAGGTGATTCCTGTCATCAATGCTCTGCAGAAGAAATTCGGGCTTATCGTGGCCACCCGTGACTGGCATCCTTCTAATCACGGCAGCTTTGCATCAAACCACAAAGGACGCAAACCCGGAGATGTCATCGAGCTGAACGGACTGGAACAAATTCTCTGGCCCGACCATTGTGTTCAGGGAAGTCCGGGGGCCGAACTTTCTTCCCAATTGAATCAGTCCATGATTCAAAAGGTCATCTTTAAAGGGACCGATCCAAATGTAGATTCTTACAGTGCTTTTTTCGACAATGGACACCGGATACAGACCGAACTCCACGATTTTCTCAGGAAAAAAGGTGTCAACCGTCTTTACATCACCGGACTGGCAGCTGACGTCTGTGTTTATTTTACAGTGAAAGATGCACTTCAATTAGGATATGAAACATATCTGATCACCGATGCCACGCGGGGAGTAAATATGCAGCCCGGGGACACCCAAAAGGCTATGGAGGATATGGAAAATAAAGGAGCGAAACTTATTCCGTCAGATACCTTGTTGGATCGGCGTTGATTTTGGCAAAGGTTTTCCTGGCTATTCCCCTGCCATCTGCCATTTCAATATTTCGAGGGGAGACTCCGGAGTGAAAAACAGAAAGAAGGGTCATTTTCAGGGTTGGTTATTTGTTGCTTCATTTTCTCAAATTTCTCCTATTTTTGCAAAAAATACCAACTGGTGAAATTAAGCACACTTCTAAATATTTTCGAAAGCCATCCCGGGCTTCAACATCTGAAGGAATGGCTCGAAAAACCGGCAGAAACACTCACCTTAAAAGGGTTGTCAGGATCATCCGCAGCGTTGGCAGGAGCCTCCTCAACAGAACAGTATAAGCACCTCTTTGTCCTTTATGACAAAGAAGACGCAGCTTATTTTTATCATGACCTGACTCAACTCCTTGGAGAAGATTCAGTATTCTTTCTGCCTTCTACCTATAAGCGGTCCCCTGAATTCGGACAACCCGATAGCAACCACGTTATTTTGCGTACTGAAGCATTGGAGCAACTTCAGGCTTCAGACCGTAATTGTCTGATTGTAACGCACACCGAAGCATTGCTTGAAAAAGTCCCTACCCATCAGGAAATGGCCGGCCAATCAATGGCCATCCATAGGGGAGATCATCTGGATCCGGGGTTTGTGACCGATTTTCTTCAGGAGATTGACTTTCAACGCGTCGACTTCGTATATGAACCAGGACAGTACTCTTTAAGAGGCTCTATTATCGATATATACTCCTACTCGAATGAAGACCCTGTAAGGATCGACTTTTTCGGAGACGAAGCAGAAAGCATCCGCACATTTGACATAGAAAATCAATTGTCCAAAAAGACGCTGGAGTCCGTCACCATTCTTCCCGATATCGCCGCAGGTCATCAAGCCGGTAGCGAATACATGACACTCCCGGCATTTCTAGACGATAAAACACGTGTGTGGGCCCAATCTCCTCACCAAATCCTGCAGAAAGCAGACGACATCCACCAAAAAGTGGTCCGAAAAAATAAGGCCACGAAAGAAGTTGAAGAAGTTCAGGGATTACCCTCCCCCGAAGACCTGGTTGATCCGGGAAAACTTCGTGATGAATTCGACCATTTCAGGAAGATCATATGGGGCAGTAACATTGGTGACCCTCCTGGCCCTGTCATTCAGTTCGATACCTCACCACAACCGGTATTCAAGAAAAATTTCGAACTACTTGAGCAGGATCTGGAAAACAAACTTAACGAAGACTATAAAGTTTTCATCCTTTCTGACAATGCCAGACAACTTGAACGGTTAAGCCAGATATTTCAGGACCGGGGGAAAGAACTCGAATACAAAGAGATCGACCACGCTCTCCACGAAGGATTTATTGACCACGACCTGAAAATTTGTGTCTATACCGATCATCAAATATTCGACCGGTACCATAAATTTACCCTGAGAACTGATAAAGCAAAAGCCGCACGGCAATCGCTGTCGATCAGGGAACTGACCCGCCTGAATCCCGGCGATTATGTTGTTCACATCGACCACGGCGTAGGCAAATTCGGCGGCCTGGTCACCACTGAAGTAAACGGGCAGAAACAAGAAGCCATTAAACTCATCTATAAGGATAACGATGTCATTCTTGTCAACATCCATTCGCTGCACCGCATCAGCAAGTTTAAAGGAAAAGATAACGAACCTCCCCGCATCAATAAACTGGGTACAGGAGCCTGGCAAAGGACGAAGGACAAGACCAAGAAGAAGGTCAAGGACATTGCCCGTGAACTGATCGCTCTCTATGCGGCTCGTAAAGCTCAACCCGGATTTGCTTTCTCTGCCGACTCGTTTATGCAAAAAGAGCTGGAAGCATCCTTTATTTTTGAAGACACGCCCGACCAATACAAGTCGACCCAGGCTATAAAAAGTGACATGGAAGAGACCACCCCCATGGACCGGCTCGTTTGTGGCGACGTAGGTTTTGGTAAGACAGAGCTCGCCGTAAGAGCTGCTTTTAAAGCAGTCAGCGACAACAAACAAGTCGCCTTGCTGGTCCCAACCACGATCCTGGCTTTACAGCATTACCACACCATAAAAGAACGACTCAGCGACTTTCCCTGCCGGATCGAATATATAAGCCGGTTACGGAAAACCTCAACAACCCGGAAAGTCATTAATGATCTGAAAGAAGGGAAGGTCGATATCGTAATTGGCACACACCGTCTGGTAGGAAAAGACGTGGAATTCAAAGATCTTGGGCTGCTCATCATCGATGAAGAACAACGTTTCGGCGTGGCCGTCAAAGAAAAACTTAAACGACTGAAAGTCAATGTCGACACACTTACCCTCACCGCGACGCCCATTCCCCGGACCCTCCAGTTTTCCCTCATGGGAGCCCGCGACCTTTCCATCCTGAATACGCCACCACCTAACCGGCACCCGATCATAACGGAGTTGCATGTATTTAATGAAGCCATCATAAAAGAAGCCATCACTTATGAGGTAGAACGAAACGGTCAGGTATTTTTCATCAACAACCGGGTTCAGAACATCGATGAACTTGAAAAAACGATCAATCGCTGGCTTCCCGACATCAGAACAGTTGTGGCCCACGGACAAATGGAAGGATCCAAACTGGAGCAGATCATGCTCGATTTCATCGAAGGTGAATACGATGTTCTGATTGCCACAACCATTATTGAATCAGGCCTGGACATTTCCAATGCCAACACCATCATCATAAACAATGCCCATCACTTCGGTATGAGCGACCTGCATCAGTTACGCGGACGGGTAGGAAGATCGAATAAGAAGGCCTTTTGCTATTTGCTGGCGCCCCCCCTGACAACCCTCACACAGGAAGCCCGCCGGAGACTCAGGATCATAGAAGAATTCTCGGAACTTGGCAGTGGATTCAACATAGCGATGCAAGATCTTGATATCCGTGGTGCAGGAAATATGCTGGGGGCCGAACAAAGCGGCTACATCGCCGATATCGGATACGAAACTTATCAGCGAATCCTTCAGGAAGCTATGCTGGAATTGAGAGAAGATGAATTTCCGGACCTTTTCAAAGACGAACCCAAACCAGGAGAACCTGGCAAAACCTTTGTTAATGACTGCCAGATCGAAACCGACCAGGAAGTTCGCCTGCCTGAAGATTACATCAGCAACACAGCAGAACGGATGGATCTGTATCGCGAATTGGATAACATTGAAGATGAAGTATCCCTGCAGACCTTTAAAGAGAAACTGGAGGACCGGTTTGGTCCCATTCCGGCATCGGCTCAATCCCTCCTGGAGATTGTAAAATTAAGAATGTCAGCCAAAACCATGGGAATCGAAAAATTATTCCTGAAAGATCAGGATGCCCGGTTACATTTTGTCGACAATCCGGAATCCCGCTTTTATAAGTCGGAATGTTTCGGAAACATCCTTCAGTGGGTTCAGCAACATCCGAAAAATGTGCAGATGCAACAAAAAGGTGAAAAACTGGTATTAACCCTCAAAAAAGTCGGGGGAATAGAAGAACTTCAAAACAGATTAAGAGAGATGTCAGGGCAGGAAAATTGAATTTGACCTGATCTCCACCGGGAAGACCTGTCTCACTTTTTTTCTTCAACTTTCTTTAAAACCACCAAGATCTTTTCCGGATTTCCCTGTGCACTATTCAGAACATATCCCATGCTCCTGAGATGATGTGAAGCTGTTTCGATCATTAGTTCCACAGGCTTATTGCTCTCCTGATTGAAAAAATTGGCCAGAACCCCCCTGTCAATATTTATCCACGGACGCAACGTAAAAACCGAATGCCCCCGCATATCAAAGGCCGGGCTTACAAACTCGCGAAAAGAAGGATTATAGTCTACCACCTCGAACCGGTCGTTGAGCAAAAGAACAGGCCCCAATCCTGTCAATGCCGCTTCCTTCCATTTGTTCAATTCATCGATACGGGCCACGTATTCAGAAACTTCCATAAGAACCATCTGAAAAGCCGTTTCCCCATTGAACTGGATAAGAGATGCATGAGCCTCCACCTTAAGTGGCTTCTGGTGGAATGTCTTGAGCTGGAGATGAAGCGGTGCAATTTTTTCATTCGATTCATCAGCAAAAACGCTCTTCAGGACCGGCACAAAATCATCATCGACAAAATCTGTCAGTTGCATTCCAACAATGTCCTCCATATAATGGGTTTTAAAAAGTTCAAGAGCCAGATGATTCAAATACCGGATGCTCCCATTCTGAACAATAATAATGGGCACAGGGGCTTTGGAAATATAATTCCGGAAACTTTGCTCTCTGCGCTTCTGATCCATATCAGCCCTATGCTTATAATAAGCCAGTTCCATTGTTATGCCAAGCTCCTTTTTGGTAATAGGTTTGACCAAATAGCCATAAGAATTGGTGATCACGGCCCTTTCAATAACTTTCGAGCTTGTATCTCCTGAAACATAAATGACAGGCACCTCACATTCACGCTGGATAACATCGGCAGCCTCAATCCCGTCGACATCCCCTTCCAGATGAATATCCATAAGTACAATATCGGGATTTTGAAGCCGGCACTCTTCCACTGCTTCTTGTCCCGACTTACACCTGCCGATTATTTCAAACCCAAGATCTTTAAGAAAAAGGGTGAAAATGGCTGATATGAAACGGTCATCCTCAACAATCAGAACTTTTCGCATAATTATGGTACAGTTTTTGGGTGCAAACCCTCACAAAAGAAAAAAGATTTGATTACCGGCTCAGGGCATCTGCATCTTTGGATTTTATATCTTTAATAACCAACTCTTTCCTGCAAAAAAAGAGTTTTCAGAAAACCAGTTTTGGATCAGTGAAACATAGTAAAGCAAAAACATATCTCACAGGCAATTATGATTTAAAAAATGCCCCGCCATCTTACCTTACTAATCAAAGTTTGAACCCATGAATTTAACAATTGATCAGGGAAATAGCAGCACTAAATTTGGATTTTTTGACAAAGGCGAGTTAATTGCCACTTACAAGCTTGTTTTCCTTGACAAAAATTCACTTTCCGATTTGAGGGCAAAATACCGCCCCGACAATGTCATCATTTCTTCTGTCACCAATGAAACGGAAGAATTGACGAATTATTTTAATAACGTACCGGGGCAATTTGTTTTCTTTGACCAAACCACCCCCTTACCATTAAAGAACAAATACAAAAGTCCAGACAGCCTGGGAAAGGATCGCCTTGCTGCCGTCACCGGTGCTGCCGCCATTTATCCCAACAACCCCCTTCTGGTGATTGATGCCGGGTCAGCCATCACCTTTGACCTGGTAGTGGATGACACATATTATGGTGGAAACATTTCGCCCGGTCTAAGCATGCGGTTTACTGCACTTCACCGGCAAACCCGTCATCTGCCATCGGTTACTCCAGGATCATCTCCATTTTGGGGAGAAACAACGGAAGAGGCTGTCAGAGCCGGCGTTCAAAACGGTATAGTCATGGAGATAGATGGCTATATACAGGCATTACAGAAAGAATATCCCAACATCAAAACAATCCTTACCGGAGGAGATGCAGATTTTTTTGTCAGCTGCACAAAAAATATCATCTTTGTACATCCAAATTTAGTGCTATCCGGTTTAAATCGTATAATTGAATACAATGCATAAACTTATCAGATACAACCTGCTGTTCTTATTATTGTTGGCAACTGTTTCATCCTTCAGTCAAAAAAGAACATATTCCCCGTTCTCGCGTTATGGCGTAGGCGAATTAAACAGCAAAGGCTTTGGCCAGAATGCTGCGATGGGAAATACCGGTATTGGACACAGAACCAGCAACCACCTCAATAATCTGAATCCGGCCTCCTATTCCGCCATTGATTCCATGTCATTCTTTTTCGAAGCAGGTATTACGGGTTTTTCCCAAACATTTGAATCCGGCCCCGATGAAGAAAGCTATAACAACATTGATTTCAGCTACTTTGCCATGGGATTTCCCATCTCAAATAAGATCCATACATCTTTGGGATTAAGGCCGTTTTCGAACACCGGATACAAATTTGAATTTTCCGACGGGACAACACTGAACAGAGCCATCGGTACAGGGAATCTCTCATCCGCTTACGGGGGACTCTCCTACAAATTTGCTCCCAACTTTACCATTGGGGCTCACGGAACCTATTTATTCGGGAATATTCAACATACTACATTTATCGAATTTGCAGATGACCCTTCGGCCTATAAATATGGTCAACAATCAGAACTTCATGCCAGCGACTTTTTCTTTGATCTGGGAGCCCAATATACCAGGCAGCTCAGAGAAAATGAAAACATAACGTTCGGGCTTACTTTCCGGCCCGAGGCACCGGTTAGCGGAGATTATCAGCGAACAGTGGCCAAAGGATCACAATACGGCGAAGACGGAAAACTTTTCACCTCTAATCAGGTCATACCCGAAGCATCCGATTCTTCCGACATTAAAAGCTTTGATCTTCCCCAATCCATTGGATTTGGGGTTTCCTATAACCGGAATGACCATTTGACCGTAAATGCCGATTATGTTCTGACCAATTGGGGTGATATTTCTTTACCGGACGGACATTCCAATACCACTAACAGTTCACATCTGTCAGCCGGAGTCCAATACATTCCTGATCTTCGTTCGCAAAAT
This sequence comes from Marinilabilia sp., assembly GCA_046483585.1. Taxonomy (GTDB): domain Bacteria; phylum Bacteroidota; class Bacteroidia; order Bacteroidales; family Marinilabiliaceae; genus Marinilabilia. The sequence continues at coordinate 11,662 of JAWOCV010000156.1, read as the reverse complement.
TATCTTTGGCGCATGAGATACAGAGCTGGAATCAAATACAATGAAGAATATATTAAAATCGACGACCAGCAAATAAATGATTTTGGCATAACTTTTGGAATAGGGTTACCATACGGCAGAAGCAAAACCTCGGTTAACATGGCATTTGAATTTGGAAAACGGGGGCCGTCAGAAAACGAGATCATGACAGAAAACTATGCTAAAGTAATCCTGAACTTCACATTCCACGAATTTTGGTTCATGAAAAGAAAATTTGATTAAGGGAAAGCACAATAAAAGACAAGAAGATTAACCAATATTTTTATGAATTTGCCCTGCTTTTCGGCAGTTGACTGATAAACAGAAAAATAAAAATCACATCAACAAAGACAATAAAGATAACAGTTTTCCCCTTATTATTTTATGGGGTTTTAAAACCAAATTAATTATGAAAGCGGTAAAAATATTAATTCTGGGATTGCTTGTTTCCATGACAACTCAGTCTTTTGGTCAAACAGGCAAGGAGGACAACTCTAAATACGGGCAGGGAGAAGACAGCATACAGTGCCTTCGGAACCTTTCTCTCTACAGGGAGCTTGTGAAGCAAGAACGTTACGACAAAGCCTTCTCTTATTGGGAAGAGGCCTTTAACGAGTGTCCTCAGTCAACAAGGAACCTCTATTCAGACGGGGCAAAAATCATGGAACACAAAATCAAGAATGCTTCCGATGATGAGGAGAAAGAGAAATTCTTCCAGGATTTGATGAAGGTTTATGACCAACGCATGAAGTATTATGGCGATCACAAGAAGTACGGCACCCCATATATCAAGGGCATTAAGGCCATAGACATGATGGAGTTCAAGAAGAACGACAGTGAAGTAAGACAAGAAGCGTATGAACTTCTCAGTGAATCCATTGACGAACTCGGTGAATCAGCACAGCTCTCTTTTATAGCGGTTTATATGACCACAACGGTAGCCATGTACAAAGATGGGGAACTGGAAGCAGACGATGTGGTCAACAATTACACGAAAATAAACGAGGTCCTGGCCGAAAAGAAGGAAGACCCAAAGATGAAAAAGCGCATGGACACTCTGGAGAGTGTTTCGGAAAGAATCGAACAATTATTTGCACGGAGTGGTGCAGCAGATTGTAATACCCTTGAAGAAATATTTGCACCACAACTCGAAGAGCACAAAGACGATCTGGATTGGCTTCAACGCGTATCCCGCCTGTTTGCAAGGGAAATGTGTGAAGACCGGGACATCCTTTTCAAAGTTGCGGAATACGAACACGACATAGAACCATCCCCCTCATCGGCATATGGCCTTGCACGTATGGCTTTGAAAGCAGAAGAAACCGAACAAGCCATGGGATATTTCGAAGAGGCCATCGAGCTTGAAGAAAATGACCGTCAAAAAGCAGAATATTATCACCAGCTTGGTCTGCTTCACCTCTCCGAAGAGAATTTCCGTGAAGCCCGAAATAATGCACAAAAAGCGCTGGATTTAAATTCAGAGTGGGGCAAGCCCTATATTCTTATCGGAAAAGCTTATGCCGCTTCAGCCGAAAATATAAGTGATGAAGAGTTTGAACAGAAAACCGCATACTGGGCTGCTGTAGACAAATTCCAAAAAGCCAAAGAGGTTGATTCCGATGCGGAAGAGGAAGCACAAGATCTTATCAATACTTATGAACGGCACTTCCCCGCTAAAGATGAAATATTCTTCGAGGGATATGAAATAGGAGGATCATACACTGTTGGTGGCTGGATAAATGAACGCACCTCCGTCAGGGCCAGATAAATGAACAAGAAGCAAAATAACCATACAAATAAACCAAAGCAAATCGCAGCAGGCAGTATTTTTTTACTGCTTGCTGTTGTTTTTTTCGCTCCGGCTTGTCAATCTAACGAGCCCGAAGAGATTAAAGCCGTTATTGATGAAGGAGATCATCCGTCACTCTCAATAGAAGATCTGGAAACAACAATCACTGATTCGGGGAAAGTGAGTTACCGCTTCTTAACCCCTGAAATGAATCAATACGAGAATCGGAAAGAACCATATACTGAATTTCCCGAAGGACTCCATTTGATCATATACAATGACAATGGGGAAATTGATGCCCAAATAAGAAGTCAGTATGCCATTTATTTCGAAAAAGAAGAACTGTGGGAACTCCAAAACGATGTAGAGGCTGTCAATTTCAAAGACGAAATCATCAATACCGAACAACTTTTCTGGGATGCAAAGAAACAAGAGATTTATTCTGATGAATTCATAAAAATAACCACCGATGAGGAAATACTCACCGGCTATGGTTTTGAATCAGATGAAAAATTCGAAAATTACACCATAAAAACCATTAGCGGTATCGTTGCCGTTGACGAGGAAGAGACCAACTAAGAACTTTCCCAGCACAAGAATTACCTGTTAACTATATTTTTTTTATCTTGCAAACAAGTACCCGACGGAAAAATGGAATATCTACCGGTAATAATTGTGACCATATTATTTTCAGCTTTTTTTTCAGGAAGTGAAATGGCGTTTCTTTCTGCCAACAAACTGCTGATTGAGCTAAATCGTAAAAAAAACCCCCGCCTTGCCAGTATTATAGACCACTTCATCCGTAAGCCAGGCATGTTCATCACCACCATCCTGATCGGGAACAATGTGGCTCTGGTCGTCTACGGAATATACATGGCCCGCATGTTTGAGCCTTTATTGACCACTTATTTCAGCTCCGATTTCTCTGTTCTCCTTTCGCAGATGCTTATTTCTACACTGATCATTCTTCTCACGGCCGAGTTTCTTCCCAAAATTGTTTTCCGGATCAACCCCACTTTTACCCTGAACATCTTCAGCATTCCCCTTTCGTTGTTTTATGGAATTTTTTATCCGGTTTCCAAATTAACCCTGGCTGTTTCCAATTTTTTTATCCGAAAAGTGGTCCGGTCAAACAGTCCCGCTACCACAGAGGACGTGGTCATTGGCAAACCTGATTTTAATACTTTCCTCTCCGACCACCATGAGAACCCTCCAGGTGATGCAGAAGTGCCCCAGGAAGTGAAATTTCTTAAAAACGCCCTGGATTTTTCATCGGTCAAGATCAGGGAGTGTACCATTCCAAGAACCGATCTGGAGGCGGTAGATGCAGACGACAGCGTTGAGACTCTGAGGCAAAAATTTATTGACAGTGGTCATTCCAAGATTCTGGTTTTTCGCGAGCACATCGACAACATCGTCGGATACGTTCATGTTTCGGCCCTTTTCAAGCATCCACGGACATTAAGAAATATCATCAATCCCATCAGCATCGTTCCTGAAACGATGACAGCAAACAAATTACTGGAAATATTTACCAAAGAACATAAAAGCATTGCTCTGGTCGTAGACGAATTTGGTGGAACGGCAGGCATTGTCACCCTTGAAGATATACTGGAAGAAATATTTGGTGAAATTGACGACGAACATGATGTCTCTGACCTCACCGAGAAAAAAATTGACCATTGCCGGTATCAGTTCTCCGGCCGGTTCGAAATAGACTATCTCAATGAAAAATATCAATTAGGGTTACCTGCCTCAGACGAATATGAAACACTCGCCGGTATGATTCTCACTTACAATGAATCCATCCCAAAAACCGGAGACGAAATCAGCATTGGCCCTTTTATCATTAGAATTCTTGATGCATCGAGCTCCAAAATTGAGCTGATAGAGCTCTACAAACATGAAGAAGGATAATTTGCCAATTGCTTTATTCATTATAAATTCGCGGCACTTATTGTTACAACAAACGGATTGTGCATTTTTTTGTATATTCGTGACCTGATTTAAAAAACACAATTAATCTGTATTTCGAATGGCAACTTTAGAGAGAATCAGAAGTAAAGGAGGAATTCTTGTGGCCGTGATGATCGGCTTCGCCCTGTTTGCCTTCATAATGACCGACCTGTTAAGTTCGGGGACATCCATTTTTCAAAGATCTCAACAAGAGGTTGCTGAAGTGAATGGTGAGTCTGTCTCCATTAATGAATTTCAGGAAAGGATCTCAGAAATGGAGGAGTATGCAAGACTGAACTCACAAGAATCGTCTCTGGATGAAGAGATGATGAACCGGCTACGTGAGCAGACCTGGGATCAAATGATCAACGAATTGGTGATGGGAGAAAAATACGAGCAGCTGGGCATTAATGTGTCCTCAGCAGAGTTGCTCGATATGGTTACGGGCACAAATGTCCACCCCACAATCCGCCAAATGTTCAGTAATCCCCAGACGGGGCAGTTCGACAAAGAACAAGTAATTAATTTTCTGAGGTCGAAACAACAGGACCCTACAGCAAATTTTTATTGGAACTTCCTTGAAAAACAAATCATTAACGAGCGTCTTTTCAGCAAATATGCCGCTCTTTTGCAGAAAGGATTTCACATTACATCACACTGGACGGACAGTGAGCTTAACGCCCGCAAAAATCAGGTCGATTTTGATTTTTTGGTAAAACGGGTCAATTCAGTTTCCGATGATGAAATAAACGTTTCGGATAAAGAGATCGAAGATTACTACGATGATCATCAGAATCAGTTTAAGCAGGATGCCAGCCGGGATGTTGAATATGTTACATTCGATGTTGAACCAACGGAAGAAGACCGTCAAATGACGGAGGAAAGGATCAATGAAATGGAAGAAGATTTCAAAGATCCGGACGTGGACCCGGAACAGTTTGTCAACATCAATTCCGACGTTCCTTTCGAATCCACCTATAAAAAGCCGGAAGAGTTTGATTCTGAAATAAGAGATTTTGTTACTTCCGCATCCCCGGGTGATGTTTACGGCCCTTATATGGAAGATGACACATATATGCTGACACGTCTGGTGGATGTTGATCAAGTGCCCGATTCGGTCAAAGCCCGTCACATTTTATTACGACCAAATCAGCAAAATCCCGACGAAGCAGAAGAGATGGCTGACAGCCTGATGAACATGCTGGATGAAGGAGCTGACTTTGCAGAACTTGCCCGTCAGTATTCTGAAGACCAGGGTTCAGCTGTAAACGGAGGCGACCTGGGCTGGTTCAGAGAAGGCCAAATGGTCGACGAATTTAATGACGCCGTGTTCTTTGGTGATGAAGGAGATATTGTAAAAGCAGAAACTCAGCACGGCATACATATCGTTCATATCCAGGATAAAGGAGAGCCCGCTACAAAATATCAGGTCGCAACATTGGGCCGAGAGGTCACCTACAGCTCGAATACATATCAGGATGTTTATTCAGAGGTTACACGATTTGCAGCAGAAAACAATACCCGGGAAAAATTCAACGAGGCCATTGAAGAAGAAGATATCACCAAAAAATATGCCCGTGATTTGAATAAAAACGACCGGGAAGTAGGTTCTCTCGAATCTCCCCGTGAACTTGTAAAATGGGCATACGAAGCAGAAGAAGGCGAAATGTCGCAGGTTTTTGAATTTGGTGATCAATTTGTTCTGGCCGTTTTGACAGATGTCACAGAAGAAGGGATCACACCCCTGGAGGAAGTCCGTAACCGGATAGAACGTCAATTGGTCAACGATAAAAAAGAGACCTATTTAACCGAGCAACTGCGCGAAGAGAAAGAAAGTGGCAAGACCCTCGCTGAAATTGCAGATGCCCTTGATGCAGAAATCCAGTCAGCTTCAGAAGTGACCTTTGACGAGTCACAGGTTCCCGGAGCCGGGGTTGAGCCCGCACTGGTTTCATTGGCAGTCTATTCCCCGCTGAATGAGGTTTCAGAACCTGCTGCAGGCAATAATGGCGTCTATCTGGTAGAAGTCACATCTATAAATGAACGAAACGTAAACAGGGCAGAAGTGGTCGAACAACTAAATAGTAATCTTAATTCCAAGATAAGTCAACAGTTGCAGGAAACCATTCGTGAGAATGCAGAAATTGAAGATAACCGGTCAAATTTCTATTAATTCCCGGTTTTACTCAAATCATCAATAACGATAAAAAAGGGTGAGATCAACTTCTCACCCTTTTTTTATTCTTACTTTTTTGCTTGTCGTGATGCTCTGTTATCCGCCTGCAAGCAGGCGTTTAACCTGATCTGAAATTTCTTTGCCTTCAGCTTTTCCGGCCAGTTTCTTAGTGGCCACTCCCATAACTTTCCCCATATCCTTGATTGAAGAGGCCCCCATCTCATCAATGATCTTCTTTAACTCGTTTTCAAGTTCTTCCGGAGGCAATTGGTCAGGTAGAAATTCCTCAATAACACCGGCTTCAGCCATTTCTTTGTCATAAAGATCGGCCCGGCCCTGTGCCGAATAGATACTGGCCGAATCTTTCCGCTGCTTGACCATGCGTTGAAGAATCTTCAACTCTTCCTCTTCAGAGACTGTCCCTCCAGACCCAGCTGCTGTCCGGGCTTCCAGCAGTTCTTTTTTTATACTCCGCAAAGCCTCAAGTTTCAAGTTATCGCGGGCTCTCATAGCCGCTTTCATCTCCTCGGTGATCTTTTCTGTCAAACTCATAAATTACTTCTGTTAAAATATCCAATTAATCAACATTATCATGCAACCAGGGATTATTGTCGCTTAATCTGGGCCCATCACGCCCTTCGGACAATGAAAAACGCGAAACTTTATGATCTGGATCATCTTTAGATCGTTTGTTTTTCTGTTGTTTCCCTATATTAACATTCCGCCGTTTATACGCTGGTACGTTTTCCATTTCATCAATCAATTTTTCATCTCCCATTTCTTCAGGAGTGAGAGCAGCAGCAGAGCCATCTTCCAGAATAGGGCCGGCACCGCTTTTATTGCTGTCTATAGCCCATGAAAGCAGATCTTTCTCCGATTCTTTGTTGTGCTCCCCGGGAGCATCTTCTCCGTAAAGCCATTCAATTTGCCGCTTTTTCTCTTGTTCCAAAAGCTCAAAATCAACCTCTCTGGCTCCTTCCTCCTCTTCTTCAACCGGATCAACATCTCCCTCATCACTCACATTACCCTCTTCATCCATGCTGTAGCGCGTCATCTGCTTTCTCACAGGCTTCCCCTCTTCTTTTTGAATAATATGTCCGGAAGCAAAACCAGTGGCAATTATGGTGACTCCAACTTCATCATTGAGATTTTCATCAATGCCGGAGCCCCAAATAATCGAAGCAGTTTCTCCAACCCTCTCCTGCACATAATCGGTTATCTGGCCGACTTCATCCATGGTAATTTCATCCACACCTGATGTAATATTCAGAAGAATGTTCCTGGCACCTTTGATGTCGTTATTATTAAGCAAAGGAGACTCAAGAGCAGCCTGAATGGCATCAATGGCCCTTTCAGCCCCCTGGGCTGTAGCTGATCCCATAATAGACACCCCACTGTCCTTCATCACGGTTTCCACATCTGCAAAGTCCACGTTTATGTATCCGTGTACCGTTATGATCTCAGCTATTCCTTTGGCAGCAGTTGCCAAAACATTATCGGCACGGGAAAAGGCATTGCTGAGTTTCAGGTCGCCATACATATCGCGCAATTTCTCATTATTAATGATCAACAGAGAATCCACATGCTTTTCCATCTCGGCAATACCTTCAAGGGCCTGCTCAATTCGAATACGTCCTTCAAATTTAAAAGGAATGGTCACAATGCCAACAGTAAGTATGCCCATCTCCCGGGCAGCTTTCGCGATAACAGGGGCTGCACCAGTGCCGGTTCCACCCCCCATCCCGGCAGTGATAAAGGCCATTTTAGTATTATCTTCCAGAACACGTTTAACGTCCTCAATACTCTCGATGGCAGCATCTTTTCCCTTAAGTGGTTTGTTCCCGGCTCCTCTGCCCTCGGTCAACGATTCACCCAGCTGGATTTTTATCGGCACGGGGCTGTTGGTAATGGCCTGCGAATCGGTATTGCAAACCACAAAACTTACGTCCTTGATCCCGAGCCCATACATGTAATTAATGGCGTTACCACCGCCACCCCCAACCCCAATTACTTTAATTATGGAATTGGGATCTCCAGGTATATCAAAATTCATCAAATCTTCACTCATAAGTACCTCCTTTGCCGGAAAAATTACATTTCAGTGTCTCTTTCATCAAAGATACCGGCAATGTTCCGCTTGATATTTCCAAACAAATCGCCGGTGATATATTCAATTTTTTTCTCCTTTTTTTCTTTTTTCGATCTGGTCCCTGAACCTCTTGTTTTCTTTTCCTTTTTAGGTGACTGTTCTTCGTTCATATCATCGAACAATACTTGCTCTCGGGTCACTCCGCTTCCCGGATACCGTCCGGCGGAGATCAAAAGGCCAATGGATGTCGCCAGGGAAGAGTTGTTCACAGCCTCAGGTTCTTCGTTGGAAAAAGCTTGTGAAGGACTTCCCGTTCTCACATCGAGACCCGTCTTTAGCTTGGTAAGCTCAGCCAGATGACTCAACAAGGCACCCCCTCCTGTCAGAACAATGCCGGCACCCAATTTTTCATAATAGCCGGAACGTTCCACATGATGCATGATCAGCTCAATTATCTCCTCCATTCGTGCCTGAATGATACAGGCCAGACTCTTAAATGATATCTCTTTCGGTTCCCAACCGGGAATACCTGGAATGGTCACTACTGCATCTTCCCGGGCATGCGTCCCGAGGGCTGATCCAAACTGCGTCTTCAATGCCTCCGCCTGCTTATTCAACACCGCACAACCTTCTTTTATGTCTGCTGTAATAACATCTCCACCAAAAGGAATGACTGATGAATGCCTCAGAACGCCATCATGGAACAAAGCCAGATCAGTGGTGCCGCCGCCAATATCAACCATTACGACGCCCGCTTCTTTCTCTTCTTCCGAAAGAACTGCACCAGAAGAGGCCAAAGGTGAAAACAAAAGACCGTTCAGTCTAAGACCTGCTCTTTCAATACACTTCTCTACATTTTTGATGGCCGACATCCGGCCGATCACAACATGAAAATTACCCTCTATTCTTTGTCCTGAATATCCAACAGGCTCCTTTATCCCGCTCTCATGATCAACCACATAATCCTGGGGAACCACATGAAGGATCTTTTCGTCAGCTTCTAGAACAATGCGATAACTGTCCTGTAAAAGCTGTTCCAGATCAAAGGTGTTGATCTCAACACCTTGTTTGATAAACCGATAACAACGATTCGAAATGGTACGGACGTGCTGACTGGCCACTCCAGCAAACACATCGCTCAATTTAATATTGAGCCGGTATTCCAAAGCCGAAACCACTTGTTTAATTGCTTTGACCGTTTCATCGATATTGAGAATAACCCCCCGTTTTACGCCGGTGGATGGCAGCTTCTCTACACCCAGGACCTCGACCTGCCCGTTGGGATGTTTACGACCAGCTACTGCCACAATTTTTGTGGAACCGATGTCGATGGCTGCTATCAAATTTAATTGTTGATTCATCCGTATAAAATTTGTTATTTTAAGGTCAAATGGAGCCTGCCTGACGTTTTCTCGAAAAGAATCTATTTTCTCAAAAGAAACTTTCCAGGAAAACATGATTTGCCCTCTAATAAGTCGCCAGGCAGGCCTGTCTGCCGTTCTATGTATATGGATCCATCAATTTTAATGTTTTAATATCAAAAATCCAGAATGTTCCTTTTTCATAACCCGCCAGGCAGGCGCGTATGCAATGATTTACAAATATTCTTGTTGTGACAACCTTTGCCATGCTTGTTTCATATGTCCCTGTTTTTCGAGCAAAGTATCTGTCCTTTATATTTCAAATTGATCACCTGGTACTTGTTCCATTCCCTGGAATCCAGTCCTTCTTTATAAAGAGCTTTCAGATTTCTGAGTTTTTCTTCCACCCGTTCGGGCTTACCGATTAATATCAAATGGTCTCCAACCCTTGGAACCAACACATAATCGCCATTCCCTTTTACATATAACTGCTCCATCTGAGCCGACCAGAACGGATCATCTCTAAAAAGGCGGGCTATGTGAAGCAAATGCTCCATTTCCTCCTCTATATCACCGCTAACAACCAGAACCCTGGCTGTGAAATTATCAAAGGTAGGCATTTCATTTCCGGCTTCATCTATATAATAAGATCGCTCATCTTCAAATACTCTGAACAAGGGCAGATGTTGAATGAGTTCAATTCTCAGATCTCCGTCAATTGTGTTGTATACTTCACAATTCTTGACCGCCGGGTGCTTTTCAACAAACGACTCAATATTGTCAAAGTTCAGTGTGTTCAATGGTTCCCCAAGGGTTTCATCAAAACGGCCCAATACAGATTTCCTGATATCATTGCCGTTGACAAAACGCATTTGAAGACTATCCCTGACTTCTACCGATACATTGCCACACACCACTTCTTCCTGATGCCGGCTCACAAGCCCCAGCATTAGAGGGAAATAAAGAAGCAACAAACTTCGAAACAATATTTTCTTCACTCTTCTCATGGACAATAAATCGACTGATATGCCACTGATTCAAATTTTCAACTGATCATCCGGCATCACCCGAATGTAATAATTTTTTTTCACCCCATTCATGCACAGCCGGAACCAACCTGTCGATATCTCCGGCCCCAAGTGTGATCAATATATCGGGTTCTCTTTTCTTGAGCACAGGGATCAGTTCCTCTTTTTCGATCAAAAGACATTTCTCTTTACTCAAATATTTGGCAATTAACGCACTGTCTACTCCGGGGATGGGCTCCTCCCTTGCCGGATAAACCGGCAAAAGGATGATATGGTCAAGCCCTTCATCCAAAGCTGAGGCAAATGCTTCAGCAAAATCGCGGGTCCTTGTATACAGGTGTGGTTGAAAAACCCCCGTCACCTCACGATCAGGATAAGCATCACGGACACTTTCCAGAGTGGCCCGGATCTCCTCGGGATGATGGGCATAATCATCAATATAAACCAAATAAGGGGTATCGATCAACACATCAAACCGCCGGGCAATACCCTGAAACCTGGGAAGTGCCCGTTTCAGCTCATCAGGATCGGCCCCATGCATAAGACACAATGCAAGAGCAGCCGCTGCGTTCTCAACATTGACCAGGCCTGGCATGCCGGAGGTAAAACCGGATATTTTGCCTTCAGGTGTTTTTAGATCAAATGAATACAACCCCTTATGATATTTTAAGTTGATTATCTTATAGTCGGCCTCATTTTCCCGGGAATAGGTAAAAACTTCAACACCTTCAGCCAATCCTTCAGGGACCGGTAAACCGGCTTTGATCAATAATCTCCCCTTTTCTTTGATTCGGGCGGCAAATCCCGTAAATCCTTCTTTCACCTTGTCTGAATTCCCATAGACATCAAGATGATCAGCATCCATAGAGGTTATTAAAGCCGTAGAAGGGGTTAACTGCCAAAAGGACCGGTCAAACTCATCGGCCTCCAGCACCACCAAATCGGAGTTCGGATCATGCAGGAAATTGGTTCCGAAATTTTTGGGAATACCCCCTAAAAATGCATTGGCGCCCAAGCTGCTGTTATGCAAAAGATAAGCCGTCAGTGTCGACACCGTTGTTTTTCCATGGGTCCCTGCCACACAAACCGATTTCATATCCTCCGTTATCAGTCCCAGAACCCTGGAGCGTTTCAACACCTTAAAATCCTTCTGTCTGAACCAATCGAGCTGCTGATGACCGGCAGGAACGGCAGGTGTATAGATGACAAGAGTGCTTGAAGGATTGGTAAAGGCACTGGGTATTG
>JAWOCV010000083.1:0-8105 GCA_046483585.1 Marinilabilia sp. | reverse complement strand
CAAATCCCGTGAAGAAAATCAAAACATTTTTCGTTAAGAAACGAGCTTGCGAGTTCATCGAATGCCTTTGAAAATAAACACGCTAATGAGGTAAATCCGAACTGTTTGAGCGCAGCGAGTTTTCGGATTTTAGAAAAATGTTTTGATTTTTAGGGATTTGGGTGAGCGACGGCATTTCTTGTTTACTTCTTTTTGCTGTAGAATTGGAGCGAAGCGGAAATCGTGATTACCTTATAAAACAGACAAAATCATGAACAAAAGAAGTAAAAGCCCGCGCGGCTTGAGCGCAAAAAAAGAAAATAAATATTTCCAAAGGACAATAGTGATTTAATATGGAAAAAACATCCTTTATAGTATCGGCCCCCAAAAGTCACTCAGGCAAAACCTTAGTGACTCTCGGCCTGATCCGCGAACTCATCCGCCAGGGTTACGATGTGCAGCCCTTTAAGTGTGGTCCCGATTATATCGACCCCATGCATCACACGCAAATTGCCGGGCGGGCATCCTACAATCTGGACACCTGGATGGCTTCGGATGACCATGTCAGGGAAGTTTTTCATACCCAAATGCAAACTGCAGATGTGGGTGTTATCGAAGGTGTTATGGGACTCTTTGACGGGGCCCGGAAAGATGAAGGCAGTCCGGCTGCCATTGCCCGCCTTCTGGATGTGCCGGTGGTTTTGGTGGTGGATGCTTCCAGTATGGCCTACTCGGCAGCGCCTTTGCTGTACGGCTTCAGCCATTTTGATGCCCGGGTGCAGGTAGCGGGTGTGATTTTTAATAAAGTGGGGAGCGAATCGCATTACAGTTTTCTTGAGGAAGCCGCCCGTGATGCGGGAGTCCGGTCCCTGGGGTTTATTCCGCGGGACAAACGGCTGGCTGTTCAGGAGCGTCACCTGGGTCTTCACCTGCCGGGTGAGGAAGGCAATCATGAAGCGGTGGATGCTGCGGCAGAGCTCGTCCGTCGTTATGTAGTTGTGAATGCGCTTGTTGAAGAGGCCAAAATCCCGGTCAAAAGTGATTTGCAATCTGAAGGGAGGCCCGCTTCTTTGTCCATGACCACGGCCCTGGCCGATGATGCAGCCTTCAATTTCACCTACAGGGCCAATGTGGACCGTCTGGAAGAAATGGGAAAGGTGGTGCGGTTCAGTCCGCTGAATGATGCCGAAGTTCCCGATGCCGACCTGGTATGGCTGCCCGGCGGGTATCCTGAGCTTTTTGCCGGACAATTGTCGCGTAACACAAGCATGATGCAAAGCATAGCAAATCATGTGGAAGCCGGCAAACTTCTGGTGGCCGAATGTGGGGGCATGATGTACCTGGGACAGAAACTGACGAATGCGGAAGGACATACATTCCCGATGGCCGGGCTGTTTGATCTTTCTACATCCTTTGAAAAAATGAAGTTGCACCTGGGATACCGCGAAGTTTTGGCTGGTAATCACTCTTTCCGTGGACACGAATTTCATTACTCTGAACTATGGGCCGGCGAAGAGCAGGCAGCTGACTACCCGGTGAAAACCGCCAGGGGAAAAACGGCAGAAATGCCGGTGTTTCGCTTTCGCGGATGTTGGGCTTCCTATATGCATCTTTATCTGGGCGAAAACGCTGCCATGCAATCTTTTATTGATCATTTAAAACAAAATATATGAATAACGGAACATTGACCGGTGTTAGTTTAGGGCCCGGGGATCCGGAGCTGATCACCCTTAAAGGGTTGGAAAAACTCCGGAATGCGGACATGATTCTTTATCCGGCAACCGATCGAACCAATAAAAAGTCGTTTTCACGTAAGGTGTTGGATCAGTTGGATATAGACACGGACAGACAGCCATTGCTGATTCCCATGACCGGAAAAGACCGGACGCTTCATTACGACCGGGCCTGGCAGCAGGTCAAAGATGAAATGCAGAAAGGGAAACATGTGGTAGTGGTATCTGAAGGAGATGCCCTGTTTTACAGCACATTCGGTTATTTGCTGAACCGGGCCCGCCAGGAGGGGGTTCCTGTGGATGTGGTCCCCGGTGTGCCGGCTTTTATTGCTGCCGGCGCTTGTGGTGACATGCCGATCGTTGACGGTCAGAATGGGGTTGAGGTGATGGCCCGCCCCGATAGTTTTGAGCAGCTTACCCGGGCACTGGAAGAACCCAAAACCCTGGTGGTGATGAAAATGGTGGTGCTGGAGGATTGGGCGGCATTCCTGAAACAGTGCCGCCGCCCCTTTCTCTATGTGGAAAGCCTGGGCACACAGGATCAGTTCTTGGCCACAACCGCCGAAGAACTGGAAAACCGGAAGATCCCGTATTTCTCGTTGATCATTTTTTATCCTGAAGAAGGGTACTGCTGAATAAGTAAACAGGTTACAGATATTAGGGGGAAGCCCGCTAAAAGCGGGCTGGAGGGCGTTGTTCTGATACCTCTAAAACACCCCGTTAAAACGGGGTGCTATTCTCATGATTGCTGACATATCTGCGACTTATGAGAATAGCACCCGGATTTATCCGGGTGTTTTGTGCCGCCACGTTACCCGCCCCAGCCGGCTTTAAGCCGGCTTCCCTATTACCTCGGCTGGGCGGATTTTCTTTGCAATCAAAACGGCAATACAATAACGGATCATTTAAAAAACTTATCATGAAAATATACAGTGTAGGAACCGGCCCCGGCCGGGACAATCAACTTACCCCCGAGGCCCGCGAGGTGCTCGAAAAGGCCGATGTATTGGTGGGTTACACCCCTTATTTCGACTGGATTACATCTTTGTCTGAAGGAAAAAAGATCATCAGCAACGGCATGAAGCAGGAGCGCCAGCGCGCGCAAGCTGCTTTTGAAGAGGCTGAAAAAGGAAACCAGGTGGCGGTGATCAGCAACGGAGATTCCGGTGTTTACGGCATGGCTTCCCTGCTTTGGGACATGAAAAAGGAGACCGAATCGTCGGTGGAGGTGGAAGTGGTGCCTGGCATCAGCGCCATGTTTGCTGCTGCAGCCCAAATGGGTGCCCCTTTGGGTCATGATTTTTGTTCGGTTTCCCTTTCCGACCTGATGACCCCGTGGGAGGTGATCGAGAAACGCATCATTGCGGCTGCCCAGGGTGATTTTGTCACGGCGGTCTACAATCCTGTAAGCCATGGTCGTTTCTGGCAATTGATGCGCTTGCGCGACCTTTTCCTGGAACACCGTTCACCCGATACACCTGTGGGGATTGCCCGGCATGTTTCCCGGCCCGACGAATCGGTGGGAATTGTGAAGCTCAGTGAACTTGACACCTCTATGGCCGATATGTCTTCGGTGATCATCATCGGCAACAGCCAGACGGTCCGGTATCAGGACCATCTTGTCACGCCACGGGGCTATTACCGTTCGTCACCTTTGCATGATGATGGTCCGGGTCGCCAGATTATGAATGAGAGTTTCCGGACCATTCTCCGGCACATCAGCACGGAAGGCCTGACTGCCGATCATATCTGGGTGGCCCTTCACTGCATTCACACCACAGCCGATTATGGAATGGTTGATATACTTGATTTGACCCGGGAGGTGGTTCCCCGGCTATATGATGCCTTTTTTGGTGGGGAGCCACCCGTCATCGTGACTGACGTTTCTATGGTCAAAAGCGGATTGCGCAAAGCTGTCATTGACAAGCTGGGGCTGACGGTGAAGTGTTACCTTGAAGACGAGCGAGCCGCCCGCCTGGCTGAAGAACAGGGCATTACACGCACCCAGGCTGGCATTCGCCTGGCTGTGGAAGAGCATCCCGGGGCTGTTTTTGCTTTTGGCAATGCACCCACCGCACTCATGGAACTTGTGAAGCTGATGCGGGCGGGCAAAGCATCCCCGGCAGGTGTGATCGCGGCACCGGTAGGTTTTGTCAATGTGCGTGAAAGCAAGTTCCAGATGAAATACGGATGTCCCGATGTGCCGACCGCTTTTGTCCACGGCCGGAAGGGGGGCAGCAATGTGGCCGCCACCATCCTGAACGCCATTTTCAGTTGGGCCGATGCCCCCGCCATGCGCCCCGGCGAAGGTGTTTAAGTGATTGATAGGTTTTGGGAAAGTTCACTAACTTACGTGCTCACCAACTCACTGGTTCACCAGCTCACCAGTTCATCAGCTCACCAGCTCACGAGCTCAATAACTAAAAGTTTATGCAAAAAATCACCCTTATAGGAATTTACGACCAACCCCCTGAATTTTCGGAGCGGTTGAAGGGAATCATTGCCTCGGCCGATGGTTTTGCAGGCGGAAAGAGGCACCACGACATGGTCCGCCATGCCTTGCCGGATCATGCTCGTTGGGTCGATATAGTGGCGCCTTTGGGCAGTCTTTTTGATGGCATGCGTGAAAATCCCGGTCACTGGGTTATTTTTGCGTCCGGCGATCCGCTTTTTTTCGGCATCGGCAACACCCTGAAAAAGGCGTTTCCGGGTGCGGAGATGTCGGTTTTCCCGGCCTTCAATGCTTTGCAATTGCTGGGGCACAGACTTGACATCAACTACGGGGAGTATCCTGTGATTTCGTTGACCGGCCGTCCCTGGCATGCTTTTGATGAAGCCCTTATCCAGGGGAAACCCCGAATGGGGGTGCTCACCGACAGAAATAAAACCCCGGCTGCCATCGCGGAAAGGATGCTTCGCTATGGATATTCGGGATACGTTATGCACCTGGGTGAACGCATGGGAGGAGAACAGGAGCAGGTGGTGTCGTTGACTTTGCAGGAAGCCAAAGACCGGGAAGTGGTATTTCCCAATTGTTTGTTTCTGGAAGCCACCCGGACTCCGTCTTTATCCCCTAAAGGCATTCCCGATGAGGAGCTGGAACATCTGGCCGGGCGACCGCGTATGATCACAAAGATGCCTGTGCGGCTGACCACGCTTTCTCTCATGAACCTTCATGACAAAACGGTGTTTTGGGACATTGGTGCCTGCACCGGAAGCATATCCCTGGAAGCACGTCTGTCATGGCCCCATTTGAGGGTCACCGCCTTTGAAAAACGGGTGGAATCGGAAGGGATCATCCGGCGCAATGCGGAGAAATTCGGTGCCTTGGGCATTGAGCTGGTGACGGGCGACTATTTTTTTGCAGACAAAGAGGATTTTGAAACGCCCGATGCGGTTTTCCTGGGCGGCTATGGCGGTGCCATGGAGCAGCTCCTTGACGATGTGCACACCCGACTCGCTAAAGGTGGTGTTTTGGCCTTCAATGCCGTGAGCGGCGAAAGTCGTGAGCGGTTTATACAATGGTGCCGATCAAATCACTATCAACTTAGGGATCCCGTTCGCCTCGTGGTGGACGACCACAATGCCATTTCCATTCTTGTAGCGGTTCAACAATGATCCCTTGAGCTTTTGCAAGTTTCTGTTATTTAGTTGTTTAAGCCTGAAAAGTTGTTTATGTCAAAATGCAGATTATCAATAATATATCAATCATCTTAAATCTAACGATCTATTGTGTTAAATCTTCACTTTAAATATTATGCCAACCATCATAACACATTCTGACCGGGGTGAAAAACTGGCCCGGAAAATCACGGAGGCCGGCATCGAAGCGGATATACTTCGCTCTCCCGGCAATTATCAACAACTCTGGCACGAAAATGATGCCCTGATCTTTATCGGGGCCCTGGGGATTTGTGTCCGCGAGATTGCTCCTTTTTTGAAACACAAAACCACCGATCCTGCCGTTGTGAACATCGACACGGAGGGAAGGTTTGTTCAGCCAGTGGTTTCGGGCCATGTTGGCGGGGGCAATCAGCTGGCGCTTCATCTGGCTCGCCTGTTGGGCGCCACACCGGTGGTGACCACCGGAAGTGACACAGCCGGATTGTGGTCACTCGATCTTCTGGCCGGCCGTTACAACTGGAAAATGGAGTGTGCCGGGGATCTGACCCGCCTGATTGGGACTTTTGTCAATGGGCGGAAGACGGCCCTTTTGCTTGAAGCCCGGGATGAAGGGACTTTGTTTCTGGAGTCATCAGCACCCCCACACGTAGATTTGTATTATGATGCCGGCCATTTGAACGCTGAAGATTACAACCTGATCATTGCCGTAACCCCTTATCTGCATGATTTCGGTCCCAAAGCTGTCTTTTACAGGCCGCCGGTTTTGCATGCCGGAATCGGCGGGCAGCGGGGCTTGTCGTCTGAGATGTTTGAGCCGGCTTTTATTGAAGAACTCAAACGTGCCGGGATTTCCCCTCTTTCTGTTGCCAGGCTGGGTACGGTTGATCTGAAGAAAGATGAACCGGCATTTCAGCATTTTTCGCAAAACCGGAATATCCCCCTGGAGAGTTTTCCGGGCGGGGAACTGGATGTGTATGACACCCCCAATCCTTCCGAAAAGGTAGGGGAAGTTACCGGTAGTCGAAGTGTAGCCGAAGCCGCTGCCATGCATTTGGCCGGCAATGAATTGCTGACTACCAAGACCCCGGTCAAAATCGGGGATCTTTCATTTACTTATGCCCTGGCTTTTGATCGCTACAAAGAGCGAAAAGGATTTGTGGAATTTGTGGGTGCCGGTCCGGGCGACCCCGAGCTGGTCTCGGTCAGAGGGAAACGCATGCTGGAGACGGCCGACCTTATTCTTTATGCCGGCAGTTTGGTGCCAAGGGAGCTCACAAATTACGCCAAAGCTGGATGTGTGGTGAAAAGCTCTGCCGGCATGGACCTGCCAACGCAGATCGCCACCATGAAGACATTCTATGAGCGGGGACTTTTTGTTGTGCGTCTTCATACAGGCGATCCCTGCATATACGGGGCGATTCAGGAGCAGATGAATCTCATGGACCAGATGGGATGGCGTTATCACATCACCCCGGGGATTTCTTCCTTCCAGGCTGCGGCAGCGGCCCTGAAATCCCAGTTCACCATTCCCGGTGAAGTGCAGACCATCGTACTCACGCGTGGAGAAGGACGCACACCTGTTCCGGAAAGGGAGCAGCTGCACAAACTGGCCGAATCGCAAAGCACCATGTGCATCTATTTGAGCGCCGCACTGGCAGATAATATCCAGCGGGACCTGATGGAACATTATCCCCCTGATACGCCCGTGGCCATTTGCTACAAGCTTACCTGGGCGGATGAGCAAATTTACCGTTGTTCCCTGCACGATCTGGCACAAACGGTAAAAGATCAGGGGCTGACCATGACCACCCTCATCGTGGTGGGAAAGGCCATCGGAAACCGTCAGGGCGTTTCCAAGCTGTATGACCGGAGTTTCACCCACGCTTTTAGGAAAGGCAGGACGACAGGTTTCTAGCCGGTTCGGGAAGTCCTGTTTCTTAACTTTAGTTAGAGCCTGCTGAAAAACAGTTAAAAGTTTAGTAGTGAGTATTCTAATCTGTATTTTTCATTTAACAATGATCCGTTAAAAAGAGGCTAAACGCAAAGACACCATGACGCAAAGTGTTTATTATGAGAGAGTTATAATTTACCCCTTTATTTCATAAACACTTAATAACGAGGTACTTGAAAAAGTTTAACGGAGTATTGATTTAAAGTACAAGGTTTTTAAAGCTAATCAAAAAAATAAGTCTGCACTTAAGAATACCTGAGAAAGGAAATTATCAACAACTTACTGGTCAAAAGTATGTCTTAAGTTTGAATGAATATTACTGGTTGAAAGGCGGGCGGGCCCGTCCGTTTTCCTGGCCTGCCTGGTGACAAATGAAATAGAGGTTTTATATCTTTTGGCAAAAGCATTTAAGACAAAATAGTTCTATTTCATGACACGGCAGACAGGCCGGCGGTTGGCGAGAAGGCTTAATAGGCGACTTCAAGGCCTCGCGGGCCAGCCGGAAATTAAGCCTGATGCGGGCCTGCCTGACGGCATATGATAATGGAGACTTCCTATTTTTGTGTAAAAGACTTTAAGACAAAATCTTCTATCTCATAAAACGGCAGGCAGGCTGATAGGTTTAAACGGACTTCCCGAGAATAGTTTTTGTTGGTTTTTGGTTTTGAGACCAAAAACCTTACAAAACTTAATTCGGGATTTTGTTTCCTTTTTGGGGCAATGCCAAAAAGGACAAACAAATAAGAAATAAAAAATGAGGCTGCTCACTTTTTCAGCAGGCCCTAATTAAAAAACGGATAAAAATGCGGAACATAAGG
>JAWOCV010000007.1:0-5212 GCA_046483585.1 Marinilabilia sp. | reverse complement strand
AATACAAACCAACATGCTGTTATTTTAGATATGAACATTGGTTCATTTCAAAAAAGTTGTTACTTTTGAATCAATAGACACCCGGGAAATTTTCGTCAATACATGGATGACAATTGGAAAAAACTGAAATCAGAAATTTTGTATTGCACACGCTGCGGTCTTTCTCAATCCCGCAATCATGTCATTTTCGGTGAAGGCAACCCCAATGACGGGGTTTTCATCATCGGGGAAGCACCGGGACGGAACGAAGACCTCAGTGGCCGCCCCTTTGTGGGCAAATCAGGACAACTGCTGAACAAAACTCTGGATGCCTGCGGTTTCAGCCGGGAGGCGCATGTTTTCATCAGCAGCATTGTGAAATGCCGGCCGCCCAACAATCGCGTTCCATCCCCTCAGGAATCCAAAACCTGTATGCCGTGGCTCTTGAAACAAATAGAACTGATAAACCCTTCCATTCTCATTCTCCTGGGGGCCACAGCCTTTAAAGCAATGGCAGGCAAGCATCACCGCATATCCCGGGAGCATGGGCAATGGGTTGCAGTGCTGGACAGACCGGCCATGCCTGTTTATCACCCCGCTGCTTTATTGCGCAATCCAGATCTAAAAGAGGAGACATGGGAAGATTTTAAAAAGATCGTACTCAAATACCGGGAACTGGTGAACCCGGAACATTATTCAGCTCATGTATAAACTACCTACTGCCGGAAACGGATCACGAACAACTCATCTTCTTTCTTTTCCACCCAATGCCTGAAACCAAGACTTGCAGCTTTTTCAATCAGAGGGACGGTAAGCAACGGTACTGTCAACTCATAGATTTCGCCTTCAGGCAGATTTTTGAGATCGACCATTACCTGGTGAACCGGCATTTCTCCTTCCTCGAGCATGGGGCGTGCATCAAACCGCTGAGTGACCCGGGATGCATCAAACCAATCAGGCCGTTGGTAGTTGATGTTCACATCGCCGGTTTCACTTTCCGATATTGCATCCTGCCCAACCTCATGACGCAACCGGTTCACCAGATCCTGGACCTTCAGATTGCCGATGGCGGCCGCCTGTTGCACAGTTGCCACCCTGGCCACCGTTTTTCGCAAAACAGGATTTTTCAGTTTCTTAAATGCCGGCGCAGCTTCTATAAGCATATCTTCCAGTTCGGGATATGTTTCAATCAGTTGAAGTATCTTGGTTTTTGGTGTGATGATCAGATCTTGTTTCATGAGTTTCTTTCTTATAAGAGATAACAAGTATAATAGAGAGCCCTCTACAGCGCGTCTTTAACCAATCTTTTGTGTCATGTTATGGAGACGCACGGCCGTGCGTCTTTACATGCATGCCCCTCCCGGAAGGTCATGATTCATAGTTCAAGATCCTCTGCTCGCCCTCAAGCTTACGCAATTCGGTCAGATCCTGCGAAACTTCAAGTGTTCCAAGGTAATTTCCCTCATCATCTCTCAGGGCAAAGTATTGAATGTAGATGAACTTCCCGCGCATCTGTATCCAGAAAGGCGCATGGTTCTGACGCCCCGCCCGGAAATCGTCGATGATCTTATCCACGATATGCACACTGGCCGGGGGATGGCAATAGCGCACATCTCTGTTGATAATGGCCCGGCTGCGGGTAAAAACCCGGTCGGGGTTTTGAGAAAAATATTTCACTTTATCATCTTTGTCCACGAAAGTGATGTCGACCGGAAGAATGTTGAAGATCCTGACCAACTCCTGCAACGACAAACTCCCCGAAGGCATCTGGATACGGCCCTCTACACTGGTTAGCACATCCTGTTCTTCTTCCTCGGGAATGCTTTCAGGCTTCCATTCCGATTTGGGATCAACAAGGCAATAGCCAATCTCAAGGGTTTGCCTGTAAACCTGCCACCACTCGGCCTCGGTCAGTTGATCCAGCGCCATTGGGAACAGGATTTCCTCTTCTTTGGTAACCATGTCACGGACGTTGTTCAGCGCACTATTGATCAGGATATCGTAAGAGGCCAGCAGGTCATCAGGCGTTAAGTCAGGGGTATTAAGGACCTCAATGGCCCCTTTGAGTTGCTCGCGAGCTTCGTCATGCTTGCCCCACATCACTTTTGGCGGACCGGTGATTCCTTTTTGTTCCAGATAAGGAAAAATCAGATATTCTTTACGCTGGTAATGCTTGTCTACGTCCATCAGGTTATTAAATAGTTGCTTCAAGGCAAGTACATGGTCGGCAAAACCCGTTTCGCCATCCCTCCTGATGCGTTCAAATATCTCGCGGGCCTGGTCACACGTCAGGGTGAGCTCGCGGTTTTCCTTAATGAAAGTGTCCACCGGATGTCCCTCGGGAATCTCTTTGGCTGTAGAAAGATCCACATGTCCTTCAAGCACCTCTGAATGGACATCGCAGAGGCGCAGCACCTCTTCCACGGGCAGGCCCTGTTCGATGAGTTCCTGCTCCACTTCCACCACTTCACCGTAAGGAATGCTTTGAAGGGTTTCGGTCAGTTCGTTGCGTACCTTTACGGGATCATTCCCTTCATGCAGCTTCAGAATTAATTCTTTAAGCTTCTCTTTGCGGTAAAAGGAGTTGTTTAGTAATTCGCTCATGGTTGATTGGTTTTATTGTTCGTTGATTGTCTCTATCAATAGACCGTTAGATTTTAAGATTTAAGATGAATCGTATAATACTGAATTCTGCATTTTAGCAAAAATCAATCGGATTTTTGAAATAGCTAAAAATCGGATTTTTGAAAAAGTTTAACGGACCATTGCTCCATAGATCCTTAGATTTTCAGATATTAGATGTAAGATGAATCGTATGACCCTAAAATTCGGTTTTGACACCAAAAACTTTTTAAAAATAACCAGCTGGCTCAGAAGTTCTGGCAAAAGTTTAAAAAACTATTGTTGTCTGGCAAAATCCGGGATTTCTGACATGCTTCTTTTTTTTGAAAAAAAAGATAAGGAAATCTTCTTTTGTGGAAAAGGGATGACGGAAGAAATTCATTCAAGGTCATTACAAAACCTCAGTTCTTGTCACTGGAATCTGGAAAGACAAAAATTATCCCAAAAGAGTAGCGAATATCAGATTTCTATTGCATCTTTATATTTCAGAAAAACTCTGAGACAGAACATCAACATCCCAAAGTACAGAATCATCAATCATATTTCATCATGGGAATCGCCAACTACAATCTCACAAAACCTCAGAAAAAGGCCGCTCGTGAAATCATCGACAAAGGCCTGCAACGCGATTATCAAAAAGGTCTCGAAAAAGTAGAAAACATCCTTGGTAAATGGAGGTCAGGGAAAATGGACAACCAGGAAGCATATTTGGCCATGTATAAGGCGATCAGCAAGCATGACAAATATCTTGCCCGCCGTTATGACAACATAACGGGTTCGAGATATCTTTTGACCATCTATGGGCTTTATGTGGACAAGGTAATATCGGAAGAAGAGCTTGATCCTTTGGGTGAAGAAGTCAAAAAAGAGATTGTTGAATAGACAAATTATTTCAATGAAACGAGCCCCGATTAAATCGGGGCGAGTTCCATCCGACCATAATAAATAAATTTAATACGGATGAAACTTGCATGACCATCAAGATCTCAAAAGATTATGTAAATGTTTATAAATGCAAGTTCCATTCGACCAAATACTTAAATCAATTATTTACGAATGAAACAAAAACAATGGTATGAAACCCTGTTCGAAAACTACAGCGAACAATACGACAACGAAAGCTTCACCCAGGGCACAAATGGCGAATGCGATTTCATAGAAAAAGAACTGGACTTCAACAAAGAAGCAGCCATTCTGGATGTAGGTTGTGGCACGGGTCGCCATGCCATCGAACTGGCAAAACGGGGTTACCACATTACGGGCATCGACTTGTCGGAACCCCAGTTGGAGAAAGCACGGGAAAAAGCGGTGAAAGCCGGCGTTGAAATTGACTTTCAAAAGCACGATGCACGGAACCTCCCCTTCAAGAAGCAGTTCGATGCAGCCATCATGCTCTGTGAAGGAAGTTTTCCGCTGATGGAAACCGATGAAATGAATTTTGAAATCCTCCGCAATGTGACCAAAGCCCTTAAAACCCCGGCGAAATTTATCTTCACCACACTCAACGGGTTATTCCCGCTTTTTCATTCGGTAGAAAAGTTTTGCGCTGCGAATGCACAGGAAGGAAATGCCGCTTATCGCAACAACAAGTTTGATCTCATGACTTTCCGCGACTACAACACCACCGAAATCACGGATGACTCTGGCAACAAAATGACCCTCGAATCAAATGAACGGTATTACATTCCCAGCGAAATCAACTGGTTGCTGAAATCCCTGGGTTTTCAAAAAATTGATATTTTCGGAGCAAAACTGGGGGCATTTTCCCGCAACGATCAGCTGACTCCAGATAATTTTGAAATGCTTGTAATTGCCGAAAAATAATGACCAACTCCCCTGAACAAATCATCTCTCAAACCATTGATTTTGTTAAAACAACCCTGTCCGGCGCTGAGGGGGGCCACGACTGGTGGCATATCCTCCGGGTGCGGAATCTGGCTCTGCACATTGCCCAAACCGAACCCGGAGACCGTTTTGTAGTGGAACTCGGCGCTTTGCTGCATGACATTGCCGATCCCAAATTTCACAAGGGTGACGAAACCATCGGTCCCCGCAAGGCAAAAAAATTTCTTGAAGGTTTGGGTATTGACGAAAAGGTCATCGATCACATCGAAAAGATCATTGCCAACATCTCTTTCAAAGGCGGGACTCATAAACAGAGTTTTCACTCCCCCGAACTGGCTATTGTTCAGGATGCCGACCGGCTGGATGCCATGGGGGCCATCGGCATCGCCCGCACCTTCAATTACGGCGGTTTCAAAAACCGGGAAATTTACAACCCGGACATTCCTCCAAATCCCGATATGCACAAAGAGGTCTACAAAAACAGCACCTCGCCCACCATCAACCATTTTTACGAAAAATTACTGTTGTTGAAAAACCGCATGAATACGTCCACGGGCAAGTCCATGGCCGAGCAACGTCACCGGTTTATGGAACAGTTTCTTGAGGAATTTTTTGAAGAGTGGAACGGGCAATTGTAGGCTGATAACCAACCGTTTGTTAATACAAAAACCCGAAAAGCCAAAGAGGAATATGGTTATGATGTCCCCTTTCTATTTCGTCCAGCGCAAGGAATGAGTCAGGGACCTCGACAACCTGGCCTTTTGTC
>JAWOCV010000316.1:0-2701 GCA_046483585.1 Marinilabilia sp. | reverse complement strand
AAAATTAGATTTAAACAACTGAATTTTAATTTATCAACGGACTGCCACAACCAGACACCAGCGAATTAGAAACTCCACCGAAATGAATTGTTTATAGTGTAAAACAGTTTATCCATTTCCGGGGGAGCCATATTGTCATATTCCATCTTTACAAACAGGCTGAAATTAAATCTTTGTGTGATCTTCAGATTCAGACGGGATTCACTCCAAATTCTGAAATCGGCTGGATCGGAATAATCGGGCTCATAATATGTGGTGTGATTAAAACCGGCTGCATCACTAATATCCCAATCAAAACTTCCCATGGAACTAAATTTCACAAGGCTCTTACGTCTTTCGTAATCACTGTGTTCATACAGCTCGTTAAGATAAATCGTATATCCAACCAGAAAAAAGGAAAACCGGTCCCCGTCGGCGATGTTGAACCGCGGGCCACCTCCCAGGATATAACGATGCTTCAGACTTTTCACGCGGTTGTACTGATACTGCAAAAACCCCTCGGCAATGATGATCTTTTCGGGAACCCAGTAATTATATTTAAACATCAGGCCGCCGTTATTGACATTTCGCTCACTGCCCACCTGGTTGAAACCGATGTCGGACGACAAAAGATAAGTGTTCTGCCCCTCATTGTACTGAAGTTTAATCCGGGAATCCAAATGCTTCTGGTCAGTGGTTGAATGCACAAAATTGAATCCCAGATTAAACGAACCCTGAAGCCCCCTGTTGGGATCACGTGTACGACGTTTATCAATACTGACGATCTGGGCCTCAGTAACAATATTCCCGGCAAGGCAAAACAATACAATTAAAAAGAAAAATTTTCTGAACATGCTGTGCTGATTTGACGATATCAATAACCCATAACTATCAACCCTCTGCTTCGACTCTCCCTTCTTCAAAGTCAATTGCCAAAAATACCGAAAAAAGTCGTTCCTGAAACCTCGTTCAGCACAGAAACATGGCACGGGCATAATCTTTTGCCTGTATGGCTGAAATACGGCCCCGCATCAGGCAATTGGGTTCGATTCATAAAAAATGCAAACTGTCATAAATTTTATATACTTTATGTCGTAAATTTGCAGGAAACAAAACCGGTCAAGCTATGCCAGAGATATCCCTCCGCGGAGGCACCATGCCAGCCTCCCCCATCCGAAAGCTGGTCCCTTATGCCGAAAAAGCAAAAGAGAAGGGAACCCGTGTCATTCATCTGAACATTGGTCAACCAGACATCTTCACCCCGGAAGTGGCTCTTGATGCCCTGCGCAATATCACCCATAAGGTCATTGAATACAGCCATTCAGCCGGGAACGAGTCCTACCGCCGCAAACTGGCCAAATACTATCGATCCATCGGTATCGATGTGGATCATACAGAGTTGCTCATTACCACCGGCGGCTCGGAGGCCCTTACATTTGCTTTCCTGAGCTGTATGAATCCCGGCGACGAAATCATTGTCCCTGAACCTTTTTATGCCAATTACAGTGGGTTTGCCATATCGGCAGGGATAAAGATCGTACCCGTTACTTCCGTCATCGAAAACAGTTTTGCCCTGCCTCCTGTCAGCCATTTCGAAAAACTGATCTCACCCCGTACCAAAGGCATTCTTATCTGCAATCCCAACAACCCTACGGGCTATCTCTATTCAAAAAGCGAGATGGAGGAGATACGCAAGCTGGTACTGAAACATGATCTCTACTTTTTTTCGGATGAAGTATACCGGGAATTTTGTTACGACGACAACGACCACATCTCGGTGATGCACATGAAAGAACTGGAAAAGCATGCCGTCATGTTCGACTCCGTATCCAAACGCTTCAGCGAATGTGGTGTGCGCATCGGAGCCCTGGTATCAAAAAACAAACAACTCATCGATACGGCGCTCAAGTTTGGGCAAGCCAGACTCAGCCCCCCCGGAATTGGTCAGATCGTGGGTGAGGCCTCCCTCGACACACCGGAAGAGTATTTTGTCAATATTTACAAAGAGTATATTCAGCGACGCAACTACCTGGTTGAAGAGCTCAATAAAATCCCCGGGGTGGTATGCCCCATGCCCAAAGGTGCTTTCTATACTATGGTGAAACTGCCCGTTGACGACACCGAAAAATTTTGTCAATGGATCCTGAGTGAATTCGAGCATGAAGGCAATACGGTAATGATGGCTCCCGGTCCGGGATTCTACAGCACACCGGGCAAAGGAACCAACGAAGTGCGTATTGCCTATGTCCTAAAGCAGGATGATCTGAAGCTGGCTGTTGAAACCCTGGGCAAAGCGCTTGAGGTTTATCCGGGGAAAACAGGAAGATAGGCTAGTAGGCTAGTAGGTCAGTAGGCTAGTAGGTCGGTAGGCCAGTAGGTTGGTAGGCCAGTAGGTTGGTAGGTTGATTGGTTGATTGGTTTTGTGTTCCGGGTTGATTGGTTGCTCCGATAAAACAGTTGTATTTATCTTTGAAAGTCAACAAGAAATCATGGAACAAGAAGGTCTTTAACTGGAATCCTATTCAACGAGAATTAGTCAAGCACTATGGCGAGCGTTATGAAAAACACATTTAAAAATTTAACTTCAATGGCTTCCGGGCGGAAGGCATTGAAAAAGGAGATGACACAGTTTTTTGAACACTCCCCCTTCAACTACCAACCCACTGACCTATTGGCCTACTGGCCTACTAGCCTACTGACCTAATGACCTACCCTCCTACCC
>JAWOCV010000250.1:0-14914 GCA_046483585.1 Marinilabilia sp. | reverse complement strand
TCAAGAAAAAAGGCCATGATGCCTTCAATGGCCAGTGGCGCCCCGAAGATATCACCCACAAACCAGGAGTAGTTGCTCCAGTTGGTCCCGAATTCGAATTCGAGAATGATACCCGTGGCCACACCAATGGCAAAGTTGATCCCGAAGAGCTTCATCCAGAACTTGGTGATTCTCTTCCATTCGGGATCGCCCGTCCGTACATACATCGTCTCCATGTAGGCCATAATAAAAGCCAGCCCCAGCGTCAGGGGCACGAACAACCAGTGGAACATGGCCGTCAGTGCAAACTGTCCCCTCGACCAGTCGACGAGTGCGAAGTCAATGTTCTCAAGCATTTTCTTTAAAGTTTAATCGTTATGTGTTTGATCACTTTTATATCTTTCTATGGAATATTACGGATTGGTAATATTATCTATTACATGACGTGCCCGGTCTTCATCATTGGAAAAATCGGTTTTCATGACATCCTGAAAAAAGAACAGGCGTAAAACGACGAACATGATGAAGAGCTTAATCAGGATGATGGCCCATAATGCCCTTGCCCAGGGTGGCAGATTCCGGAACCCTGTGATGTAGAAATCGGCTATGGTTTTGAGTTTTTTCATGAATTCCCGGTGAATATAGCGAAAAATTGCTGTGTTTTCACAAAAATCATTAAAGGTTTTTTGTGTTTGCTAAAATATAAATTTAAACAGGAAATCAAATACTTTAATGGCGATAAATAATCACGGGTGTCCGGATAAACAGGTATACAAGCAATTTACCACTGTTTACATAATTATATGGATTAGTTTTAAATAATGAATGAGTGCGGTATAAAAAGGTATATTTTTGTCAAAACCGAGGCGTTTAAAATTTTTGTACCGGAGTTAACTGATCGTTAATGAGGATGCAAAAATTTCAAACAACGAAGAGTTTGGCAATAAAGATGCTTTTTAGACCGGGCTCATGAATTATTACAACAAATTATTGTTGGGGCTTGATGGCTTAAAATAAAACGAAACGTTTTTTGGTAATGCTCTGAAAACTTTTTTGAAAGGCTAACCTAACCCGGATTATTCATAAATAATCCCTGTCTCCGACAGCGACTAAGATTCAGTAAAAACTTTTTTCAAAAGTTTAACTTCATCTAAGTCGGGGTTAACCTGAACTTTATTCATAAGGGAAATAATTTATGAATAGTTCTGGCTAATTAGTGCCCGTCTATAAACTCGCAAAAAATATCACTAATTAATCAGGTCAAAAATTCAGTGTCTTTTTCATCTTCCGGTAGCCCGTGCGGCTGATTTTCAGCCGCTGGCCTTCTGACATAACAGCTACATAAGTATCTTTGTCATATGGTTCCAGCCGTTCTACGTATGTAACGTTGACAATAAAGGATCTGTGGATGCGAACAAATTTTGCTGGGTCCAAATGGGTTTCGTAAAACTTCATGGTTTGGGCTTTCAGGTGACGAGCGTTTTCGGCGTGGACCATGACGTAATCCTCGCTGGCTTCTATATAGCGGATCTTACTTGCCGGGATCACGTGCATTTTATTTCCGGTTTTTACTACAATGCGTTCGAGCAAAGTTCCGGTGGCTTCCGAATGGTTTTTCAGGACTTCTCGCACGTTAAGGGTCCGCCCTTTATTGAGTTGTTCAATGGCCTTTTCCATAGCCAGGTTGAACCGGCTGCGTGAGTATGGTTTCAGCAGGTAATCCACAGCGCTCATCTCAAATGCCTTGAGGGCATATTGGTCATATGCGGTAGAAAAGATCACCACCGGCAGATGGTCGAGCACTTCTAACAATTCGAGTCCCGATACCTTTGGCATTTGTACATCCAGAAATAACATATCGGGATCTTGTTCCTGGATGGCTTTAAGGGCTTCGAAGCCATTGCTGCACTCGCCGGCTATTGTGATATAGGGATGTTCTTCCAGCAGGGAACGGATCATGGCACGGGCGGGTGGTTCGTCATCGACGATCAGGGCTGAGTAAGTGTTTTCCTGTGTCATATTTTTTTGTTCTTGGGGAGCATGAATCTGATCTCGAAATGATTGTTTTCGCGGTTGATCGACATCAGATCGGTTCGGTTGTAAAACAAAAACAGTTTGCTGCGGACATTTTCAAGTCCCACTCCTTCGCCTTTTTGTGGGGTACTGTCAGGATCAAAATTGTTGATTATCGACAGGTCCAGGAAATCTTCTTTTACAGAGCAGTAGGTCCGTATGGTTATTGGATCCACACTTTCGTAAAGTCCGTGTTTGATTGCGTTTTCGTAAACGGGCTGCAGTAGCATGGCCGGGACGGGCCAGTCATAGCATGGCATAGGTATTTCGAATGCAGAGTTGAGACGGTCACCGAATCGCACCTTTTCGATTTCCAGGTAGCGCCGCATGTTCCTGATCTCTTCTTCCAGGGGAAGAAGCGCCTCATTGTTGTTTTTGAGTGAGTACCTTAGGAAGTCTGAAAGTTGGGTAAGCATTTCACGGGCTCCGTCGGGGTCTGATATGGTGAGCGAACTGATGGAATTGAGACTGTTGAAAAGGAAATGTGGATTGAGCTGAGCTTTCAGGGCTTTCAACTCCGCCTCTTTTACCATCTTTTTCAGTTGTTCTTCCCGGAGATTTTTTTCTTCGAGATGTTTATAAAACCCGAAAAAGTGGTACATGGAAATCAGCAACACCAGCAGTAATAAACCAACGGTGGCTCTGAACGGGATGCTCTGGCGGGTGAATGTCATGTAGGTTTGATCATTTTCCAGGAACAATTTTGTCAACATGAATGAGACACCCAGCCATAGGATCAGTGTTATGGCAGCCGTGACAGAGTGGTGGAACAGGTGATATAGCAGCGACCACTTTCTGAACATATGAGGAGAAGAGCCCTCATCGGGGTAGGCCAGTGGAAAATAGAGAGCCAGGGCAAGTATCATCAATACCGCGTTATAAATGAAAGCATCGATCAAAACAGCCTGGGTGGTGAGAGGGGTTTGGTTGAATAAAAAGATGATGTGTACCATCATGAGTAAGCACCATCCCCCCAGGTAGGCATAAAAGATCCTTTTTTCCGCCAAAACAGGGTGCAGCATGTTACTTCAGTTTTAATAGTTGGTCAGTTCACCTCCCCCAAATATCGTTACACCTTTGATTTTCAGAGTTTGGTTTGAAGTGTTTTCCCCCGGCATATAAACCCTCTTGTCGGCAAATCCGCCCAGAATACTTACCACTTCTATTTTGATGTTCCAGTCGCGTGGCACGATCAGCTTGGTGCCACCGAAGATGTTGACCAGCTCTATTTCTGCGCCTTCGGGGGCAATTTTTGAATTGTTGAAATAGAGTTCGGTACCACCAAATATGGATGTGATCTCACCACCGAGAAAGTTATCTGATTCAATGCGTTTGATGTTACCGCTGAAAATGACCACCTCTTCGATCAGATTGTCCGACCTGGTTTTTCCGGGATTTCGCAACTTTTTGAAATTTCTTTTTTTGTGGGACCTCAGGAACAACAGACCGATCAGAATCAGTAATACGGGCCAGAATTTCCATATTTCGTCGGTCCGTATGTCGGGCAAAATATCGGGGAGAACAAAAAAAACCCACAATGCGGCAAAAATCATTGCCGGGGTGTATTTTCTGCTGGCAAGGTTGATGATGGCGATCACGGCAAATACCGATGGCCATTGAAAGATGATATTCCAGAGGGGCTGCGGGATAAACCCAAGATTGCCGGCCAGTAATACAGCACCGGCTAAAACAAGGAGGATGCCGGTGAGAGGATGATGTTGATGCTTGAAGTGTGAGGGGGTGTTTTGTGTAGATTCCATGATCTTAGTATTTGTTTCTTGCGTTTTGAGTTGTAACTTGACCGGGTTGGTTTTTTCAAAACAAAAGTAACATCAATTTTTATTACTCTGTGTTGGCTTTCGGTGAAAACGGGATTTTTTCCTGATGAGTTACGAAAATGATTCACCATGAGGGGCCTTTCGTGAAGGATTTTAATACTTTTCAGCCGGCTTACCAGAGTTTAAAAAGCATTTGTACATATTGGATCAGAATCAATCGTCAAAAATGAAACATAAGCTCCGGGTGTCTGATAATGAGTGGCAGCAGGTTGGAGGCCAGGAAAATAAATGTATGTGGGCGGGTGTGTTTTAACGTGAATTATCATGTTTTAAGCCCATAAATTTGATAAATGTAATTAAAAGCATTACTTTTGCTTTCGGTTATTAAGTTAAAACACCTGTCAAGTGAAATGATGTAAGTATTGGTTGGTCGACAGGTGTAGGGCCTTCCGATTGATGTATTATCTTCTTCAAAAGAAATTCAGTATGCAGCAACGTTTTCCCAAAGTTCAGGGGCTGTACGATCCGGCTAATGAACATGACAATTGTGGAATCGGGTTTGTCGCACACATCAAAGGGAAGCAATCCAATGAAATTGTGCGCAAAGGGTTGGAAGTATTGGTGAATATGACCCATCGCGGTGCTGAGAGCGCCGACAATAAATCGGGTGACGGTGCCGGTATTCTGATGCAGATTCCGCATGATTACTTCAACACATTTGATTTTGATCTTCCGCCTGCCGGCCATTACGGTACGGGTCTTGTCTTTTTGCCTTCGGATGCCGGAGATGCCAAAGCGTGCCTCGAAGAGCTGGAACGGAATATAGTATCTGAAGGCTTGGAACTTATCGGGTACCGGGATGTTCCGGTCAATCCCGATGCCATAGGGGAGATTGCGAGAAGCAGTGAGCCGGTTGTTCGTCAAATCTTCGTCACAGGCGATTTCCCGGAACAGGATGCTTTGGAGCGGAAGCTTTTCCTGGTCAGGAAAATGACCGAAAACAATATTCGTGAATCGGATATTCCGGCAAAGGAATGTTTCTATATCGTCAGTCTCTCGACCAAGATATTCATTTATAAAGGAATGCTTACCCCGGGTCAGCTGGGTGAATATTTCATTGACCTTCAGAACCCGGGGATTGCCAGTGCCATTGCATTGGTTCATTCCCGATTCAGTACCAATACCTTCCCTACATGGGATCTGGCTCAGCCTTTCCGCATTCTTGCCCACAACGGGGAGATCAATACCATACAGGGTAACCGGCTTTGGATGCAGGCCAGACAGGGACTATTGGAGTCGGACCTGTTCGGGGAAGACTTAAAAAAACTCTTCCCGGTCATTGAAGGAGGAAAGAGTGATTCGGCTTCTCTCGACAATGTACTGGAATTTCTGGTGTTAGCCGGGCGATCTCTGCCGCATGCACTTACCATGCTCATCCCGGAGTCGTGGAACGATAAAAATCCCATTCCGCCAAGTCTGAAGGCTTATTACGAATATCACAGTGTGATTATGGAACCCTGGGACGGCCCGGCCTCCATCGTGTTTTCCGATGGTCGTTACATTGGCGGTACGCTCGACAGGAATGGTTTGCGCCCCTCGCGTTATGTGATCACCGATGATGATATGATCGTCATGGGTTCAGAGGTTGGTGTACAGTCGTTCCCGGCCGGGAAGATCGTGGCCAAGGGGCGCCTGAAGCCCGGCAAACTGCTTCTGGTGGATACCCAGTTGGGCATCATCATACCCGATGAAGAGATCAAGGCACAGTTGTCACGTCGCCATCCTTTTGACAACTGGCTCAAAGAAAACCGTATCAGCTTGCAGGATATTGAAGTGCAACAACGCGTATCTTCCAAGCTGGGAGATAAGTATGATATGTATCTCAAAGCTTTCGGATACAATAAAGAGGAGGTGGATGCCATCATCGCTCCCATGTCGCAAAACGGCATGGAACCGGTAGGATCCATGGGCAACGATACACCCATGTCGGTATTTTCGGGGAAGCCGCAACGGCTTTTCAGTTATTTCCGCCAGCACTTTGCACAGGTCACCAACCCTGCCATCGATCCTATCCGCGAAGGCCTTGTGATGTCGCTGACCAATTACATTGGATCGGTATCCAAGAACCTTTTGGTGGAAAGTCCCGACCACTGTCGTTCTGTTAAATTTACCAGTCCGGTAATCACCAATACCGACCTGGGTAAGATCAAAGATTACCGGAGGGAAGAGTTCACGCATGTGACCATCCCCATGCTTTTCCGGGCCTCACAGGACGGTGAGGGTCTCAAAAAGGCGGTCGAAGAAATGTGTCGGGAGGCAGAAAAAGCGGTTGATGATGGCAATAATTACATCATTCTGAGTGACCGGGGGGTTAGTATGGAACATGCGGCAATCCCGTCATTACTTGCTACGGCAGCTGTGCATCACCATCTGATCAAGGCAAGAAAACGTATGCAGATCGGTCTTATTGTAGAGACCGGAGAGGCGCGCGAGGTGATGCATTTTGCCTTGTTGCTTGGGTATGGCGCCAGTGTTATCAACCCTTACGTCTGTTTTGCCACGATCAATGAGCTTGTAAAACAAGGTAAAGTCGGGGGTACTTACAGCGAGGCCCGTGAACGATATATCAAAGCCGTGGACAAAGGGTTGATGAAAGTGCTTTCAAAAATGGGAATCTCCACCCTGCGCAGTTATCATGGTGCGCAGATATTTGAAGCCATTGGTGTTTCCAGTGAGCTGATCAACCGCTATTTTACAGGTACCACATCCCGGATCGGCGGAGTTGGATTTGAGGAGATTGCCAAAGAGTCTGTTGCATTTCATCAGAAAGCTTTTGATGAGCAGTTGCCTGCCGGCCCCTTTGACAGTGCCGGGGTTTATGCTTTCCGGAAGCATGGTGAAAAGCATGCCTGGAACCCCGAATCCATCGGACTGCTTCAGTGGGCCACAGCACGTAACGATTACGAAAAATATAAACAATATTCCCGGCAGGTCCAGGATGATAATAAGAAACCCCTGTTCCTGAGAGGTTTTCTGAAGTTTAAGCCGGGTAAGTCCATCGATGTCAACGAGGTGGAGCCGGTAGAAGCCATCATGAAACGTTTTGTTACCGGTGCTATGAGTTACGGGTCCATCTCAAAAGAGGCTCACGAGGCCCTGGCCCTTGCCATGAATGAAATAGGCGGCCGGAGCAATACCGGTGAAGGCGGGGAAGATGCCGGGCGTTTCAAATCCCCTGCCCGGAGCTCTATTAAACAGGTGGCCAGTGGTCGCTTCGGTGTCACCAACAATTATTTGATCAATGCCGATGAGTTGCAGATCAAGATAGCACAAGGGGCCAAGCCAGGTGAAGGCGGACAGTTGCCCGGCTATAAGGTGGACAAGGTGATTGCCAAACTTCGGAAGTCAACCCCGGGCATTACACTTATTTCACCCCCACCTCACCATGATATTTATTCTATTGAGGATTTGGCCCAACTGATCTTCGATCTTAAAAATGCCAATCCCCGGGCCAAGGTTAGTGTGAAGCTTGTGGCAGAAAGCGGTGTTGGAACAGTAGCGGCCGGTGTCGCCAAAGCCCATGCCGATCTGATCGTGATCAGCGGAACAGAGGGGGGAACGGGAGCCAGTCCTGCCAGCTCCATCAAACATGCCGGTCTCCCCGTGGAGCTGGGTGTTGCAGAAACCCAGCAAACGTTGGTGCTCAATAACCTGCGTGGGCGGGTCAAGCTGCAGACTGACGGGCAGTTGAAGACGGGCCATGATGTGGTTAAAATGGCGTTGCTCGGAGCTGAAGAATATGGTTTTGCCACCTCTTCTCTTATTGTGCTGGGGTGTATTATGATGCGCAAATGTCATCTCAATACATGTCCTGCAGGCATTGCCACCCAGGATGAAGCATTGAGGGAGCGTTTTATCGGGAAATATAAGCATCTGGTCAATTTCTTCACCTTTATAGCACAGGAAGTGCGTGAGATATTGGCTGAAATGGGCTATCGGTCCCTGGATGAGATTGTGGGACGCAGTGATCTTCTGGAACAAGACCGTTCCGTAGGGAATTGGAAAACAGGGGGTGTCGATTTATCAGGATTGCTTTATTTCCCGGAAGAAGGACATAAATTCCCCTTGCATAATACGATGGAACAGGATCATAAGATCGATGCTGTTCTCGATCATAAGCTCATTGAAGAAGCAAATCCTTCACTGCAAAGCGAACTTCCTGTATGGATGGCCCGTCCGGTGACCAATATCGACCGGGCTGTCGGGGCCATGTTGTCGGGAGAGGTTTCCAAAATTTACGGTGAAGAAGGTCTGCCCAAGAATACCATCAATTGTTCGTTCACGGGTTCTGCCGGTCAAAGTTTCGGAGCATTTTTGGTGAAGGGGGTCAGTTTCCGGCTCGAAGGCGAGGCCAACGATTACCTGGGGAAAGGACTTTCCGGGGGCAAGATCGTAGTAGTGCCGCCTGTGGGGCATGCATTCAAACCGGAAGAGAATATCATTATCGGCAATACCGTGTTGTACGGGGCCACCGGCGGAAACCTGTATGTTCACGGGATGGCTGGAGAACGGTTCGCCGTGCGAAATTCAGGGGCCAACGCTGTGGTCGAGGGCACCGGAGACCATTGTTGCGAATACATGACCGGTGGACGGGTGATCGTTATCGGACCTACCGGCCGGAATTTCGCTGCCGGGATGAGTGGGGGCATCGCTTATGTCCTTGATGAGCGGGGCGACTTCGACTTTTACTGTAACAAGGGACTGGTGGATCTTTTGCCGGTGCAGGATCATGAAGATGTTCAGGAGTTGCAATTTTTGCTGCACAAACATCTTCTGCACACCAATAGTGCCAAAGCCAGAGATGTTCTTGTCAACTGGACCGAATATCTTCCAAAGTTTGTGAAAGTGATTCCCTTTGAATACAAGAAGGTCCTGGAGCAGAAAAAAGTGGATGAAATGGAGCAAAAACTCAAAGAGACTGAAGATGCTCCTCATCTGAGAGAGTAAAAGCCAATTTTAATAATAGGCGGCAACAGGAGCTTAAAGGCTCCCGTTGTCCGATTAATTTATATCAACCATGGGAAATCCAAGAGGATTCATAGAAGTTCAGAGGAAGTTGAGCGGCAACAGACCGGTGAATGAACGGATTGACGATTACGGTGAAGTTGAACAAACCCTTAACGATGAAGACCGCAGATTACAGGCCTCACGTTGTATGGATTGTGGTATTCCGTTTTGTCACTGGGCCTGCCCCGTAGAGAGCAAAATTCCCGAATGGCAGGACGCGCTTTACCGGAAAGACTATCAGGAAGCCAGTGATATATTACACTCCACGAACAGTTTTCCGGAGTTCACCGGACGGGTTTGCCCGGCGCCGTGTGAGAAATCATGTGTTTTGGCCATTCATGAAGAGGCCGTCACCATTCGGGAGAATGAATCATCTACAGTGGAAAAAGCGTTCCAGTTGGGCCTTATTCAACCCCGTCCGCCTAAAAAACGTACCGGAAAGAAAGTGGCCGTGATCGGATCCGGACCGTCCGGGCTTTCGGTGGCTGATCAGCTCAACCAGTTGGGCCATAGCGTAACGGTATTTGAACGCGATGATGCCATTGGCGGATTATTACGTTATGGCATACCCGATTTCAAGCTGAATAAGAAAGTGATCGATCGCCGTTTGCGAATATTTGAGGCCGAAGGGATAGAATTCAAAACCAATACCGAAGTTGGTAAGGACATCCCGGGAGAAGAACTGAACAGGACTTATGATGCCGTGGTGCTTGCCATCGGAGCAATGCAGCCCCGTGATCTGCCTGTTGAAGGCCGTGATCTGAAAGGCGTTCATTTTGCCATGGATTACCTGAAACAACAAAACAAGGTCAACCGGGGTGAAACATTCTCTCCCGAAGAGCACATCCATGCCAAAGGGAAAAAAGTGATGGTGATCGGCGGTGGCGATACCGGGAGTGATTGTGTGGGGACTGCCAACCGGCAACGTGCTTCGAAGGTCACCCAGATCGAGATTATGCCCAAGCCTCCGGCATCACGAACACCTGATAACCCCTGGCCCTACTGGCCTAATGTGCTAAAAGTATCTTCGTCGCATGATGAAGGTTGTGAACGTATGTGGAGCCTTTCGACACGTCGTTTCATAGGCGAGAACGGGCTGCTCAAAGCAGTGGAAGTGGTTGAAGTGGAATGGATGCAGGACAACGGCCGCTGGGTGATGCAGGAAAAAGAAGATACCGTTCGCCGGATCGATGTGGACCTGGTTCTCCTTTCTATGGGGTTTGTGCATCCGGTTCATAAAGGGCTGGTGGAAGAACTGGGCCTCGAGCTGGATACTCGTGGAAATGTGAAGATCAACGGTGAGTTTACAACCAGCAAGGAAGGGGTTTTTGCTGCGGGGGATGCTTCCAGCGGGGCCAGTCTTGTTGTTACAGCCATTGCCAAAGGGCGGAATGCTGCCGCCCATGTGCATGATTATTTGAGAGGTGAATGATGGTTTAGATATTTGTTTTTGACTTTTGGGAACACCACCCGGAGAGAGCCGTTTTATTGAATCCGGCTCTTTTTTTATAAAAAGTGATTTTTTTCATACGTGCAAAAGACTTCTCAATTGTCTTGCATAAAGGTAAAATTCATAAAGTGTTAATGAACGGGTGGAGTGATGCCGGCATGGAGATCCATCTGTTCTGAAAAACAGATATATAATGGAGCAACTCATTTCAAACA
The DNA here is from genome assembly GCA_046483585.1 of Marinilabilia sp. GTDB lineage: Bacteria > Bacteroidota > Bacteroidia > Bacteroidales > Marinilabiliaceae > Marinilabilia. The sequence continues at coordinate 4,352 of JAWOCV010000250.1, read as the reverse complement.
GGGCGGAGATCCATCCGGAAGCGAAGATTGGGAAAGAGGTAAAGGTTGAAGCATTTGCTAAGATTGATGAAGATGTGGTGATTGGGGACGGTACCTGGATCGGGGCCAATGCAACCATCTACCCAGGTGCACGGATCGGGAAGAACTGCAAAATATATCCAGGTGCAGTAGTCTCGGCCGAACCTCAGGATCTAAAGTTTCAGGGTGAATATTCGACCGTTGAAATTGGTGATCGTACCACTGTTCGGGAATATGTGACGGTCAACCGGGGTACTGCTGCCAGGGGGGTAACCAGTGTGGGGAACGATACCTTGCTCATGGCATATACACACCTGGGACATGACGTGGAGGTGGGTAACAACTGCGTCGTGGCCAATAGTGTTCAACTGGCCGGAGAGGTAGTGATAGAAGACTGGGCCGTTATCGGGGGAATGAGTGCTGTACACCAGTTTTGCCGGATAGGTGCTCACGCCATGGTTTCGGGGATGAGTGGGGTGCTTTCGGATGTGGCCCCGTTTACCAAAGTATTCGGGCTGCCTGTGGCTTATATGGGGCTCAATGTGGTGGGACTCCGTCGCCGGGGATTCAGTCGTGAGCAGATCGATAACATCCACGAGATATACCGGGTCATTTATCAGGATGGCCGCAACGTATCGCAAGCCATTGAGCATATCCAGGCTTACCTGGATCCTACACCTGAAATGGGACAGATCACTTCATTTATTAAGGCCTCGAAGCGGGGCATTGTCAAAAATGCCATTGGCCAGACGGCTGTTGTGGAGTCATAAAAACCATCAGATTACATCATCCGTTGTTTGTTTAACGGTAAAAGGAGCCATAGCCCTTTTGTAAATGCCGTGTACCCAGGCAATGGCCATGCCATAGTTGGTCACCGGTATACCTGCTTTAACGGCGGGTTGCAGCCTGTTGTGTAATTGTCGCCTGGTGATCATACATCCTCCGCATTGGATGACAAGGGCATAATCCTCTATCGGTCTTTTGATGGCATCAAGACCCGCTACCACGTCAAATTCCAGTTTTTTTCCGGTATAATTTCTTATCCAGCGTGGTATTTTCACCCGTCCGATGTCGTCGCAGGACACATGGTGCGTGCATGATTCAAGCATCAAAACCCTGTCGCCGTCGCCGAGTTCCGAAATAGCGGGGGTTCCTTTCATGTAATTGTCAAAATCTCCTTTAAGGCGAGCAAGTAAGATACTGAAACTGGTAAGGGGAACATCCGGAGGTACGGAAGCATCGGCCCGGGGAAATGCCTGTGAGTCGGTAACTGCCAGGGCCGGTTTGATGCCTGTACGTTGCAGAAATGCATCAATCTCCCTTTCTTTCAATACCACACAAACCGCATCATTGTCGAGCACATCCCGGATGGTCTGTACCTGAGGAAGGATCATCCGGCCTGCCGGTGCTTCAATGTCAATGGGGGTGATCAGTAACACAATGTCGCCATGCCTGATGAGATCGCCCACAAGCGTGGGATTGGTAAATGCCGATTCGGGAATGGCCTTTTGAATGGCTTTAATGAGGGGATCGGGAGAATGATCGGGAGAAAACGGCAGGAATGAATGGGCTCCTTCGGTTTTATAATTTTCGGCTGTTGCCTGGGTTGCGGAAATCAGGTCGTTCTTGTTATGAACAACAATGAATGGCAGCTCCATTTCTCTGAAGAGTTTGATGAGCTTTCGTTCCGGCTCCTCCAGCAGGTTATTGGTGACCACCAGAATGGCCAGATCAACCAGATCGACGGCCTTGAGCGTTTTTGAGACCCTTTTTTCTCCCAGTTCCCCAATGTCGTCAGCCCCCGCTGTATCGACCAATACCACGGGACCGAAGCCGGTGATCTCAAACGACTTTTTCACCGGGTCGGTGGTGGTGCCCGGAGTTTCTGAAACGATGGCAATTTCCTGTCCCGCCAGCCGGTTGATAATGGTGCTCTTGCCGTTGTTGCGCCTCCCGAAAATGCCTATGAAGGGTTGCCTGTCTCTGGCCATTTTTTTTTGCAAAATAATAAAAAGAGATTGATGTTGCATGGCATTGGTGTTTTTTAACTGCCCCGAAACTCATAAGTTTGTATTTTCATTAAACAAGATCATGTTCTGAAACTTCAAACAAACTTTTTATATGTTAATTAAAATAAGTATAAGGCTGATTTTTTTATTGTTTTTTTTACCTGCCGGTGCACAGACTTACGATGATTCCCCTTCTGAATTTTTCTTTGCTGACGATGTGGGAAAAACTCCCAGGTTAATGTCGCCAGGCTTTGTGTCCACAGGAATGGATGAGCGCCACGCTGCTTTAGGACCGGGCGATGATGAATTTTATTACACAATCCGGAATCGTGGAGATATTTCCCTGATCGTGGCATCCAGGTTTAATGATGGCTTCTGGGAGTTTCCTGAACTGGTGAGTTTTTCAGGAAAGCATCATGATGCCAGTCCTTTTGTTACTCCCGACGGAGACCATCTTTATTTTGTATCAAAGCGGCCGCAAAGTGATGATGACACCCTTGAAAACTGGAATATCTGGCGTTGCCGGCGCACTTCGGAAGGGGAATGGGGAGAACCGGAGATTTTGCCGTTTTGCAGTGAAGAGCGGAATGAATTGTCGGTGACATTGGACCAGCAGGGAACACTTTATTTTCATGCCGACTATGAGAGTGAAACGGTTTCGTTGTCACCTGATGCCTATGATATCTTTTGTGTGGAACTTTTGCCGGACGGCTCCTGGGGAGAGACTGAGAAGCTCGATTCAACTGTGAATACTGCTGAGAGACAAGAAAGTTTCCCGGCCATATCACCCGACGGGAATCTTTTGGTCTTCAGTTCGGTCCGTCGGCAGGGATATGGCAATGGCGATCTTTATGTTTCGTTCAGGGAAGAAGATGGCTGGAGCAAGGCGGAGAATCTCGGCCGTTCTCTCAATTCTTCTGCCAACGATTGCTGCCCGTCTTTCACACCCGATGGGCGGCTGGTTTTGTTCACCAGTTACCGAAAAAGTGAGATGCCTGATGATCTTGATTACTCTGAAATCAAGAAATGGGTGCTGGGTCCTGGAAATGGACAGGGCGACATCTGGTATTTTAATGTGGAGGCATTGGAGTCGTTTCGGGAAGATCAATCCAGATGATTCTCCTGGCCGGGCAGGTCTTTCAGGCTGAAGCCTTTTGCCGTGAGAGAAGAAGGTGTAAGAATTTCACTGAGTTGTTGCTCAGGCATTATTGCCAGCTTTTTATTGGCTTCAAAGACCGAATGACCGGTTTTTTCCATTTCCAGTGCCAGCAGCCCGGCTTTATGGTGTCCGATATAAGGGACAAGGGCTGTGGTAATGGCGGGAGAACGGAACAAAGCTTTCTGTTCCTCCGATGCATCTACGGAGAGATTTTCCAGCATGTTGACGGATAAGCTGGTGCAGGCAGCCAGAAGGAGCGTGAAACTTTCGATCATGGCCGTGCCGGTGGTTGGGGTATAGGGATTCAGGTCAAGACATCCCTGACCGGCAAGATTGGTAATCAGATGATCGTTGGCATAAACTTTATGGGCGATTGAAATCACATATTCAATTATGACAGGATTGACTTTTCCGGGCATGAAGGAGCTCCCCATTTGTCTTTTGGGAAGGCTTACGGGTTTGTTGACCGAAATATCGGAAGCGAGCAGCCGCAGGTCGCTGCAGATCTTTTCCAGGTTGACGGCGAAAGCCTTTATGATGGCATGTGTCTCCACCAGGGTATCCTGATTCATGGTAGCATCGGCCAGGTTTTCGCCGTGTGCCAGAGGGAGGTTGGTCAGCTGTCTTAATTCACGGACGGCGTTTAGCACAAAATAACGGGGAATGGCCAGTCCTGTTCCGGCCGCTCCTCCACCGAGGTTGACTTCCTTTAGTCTTTCACGGATGCGGGAAACCCTCCACCAGTCGCGTGAGAAAGCGTTGGCATAACTGCCGAAAAGATGTCCGTATGAGGAGGGGACCGCTTTCTGCATTTGTGTATAACCCTGGCGCAGTTCGTTGCGGTATGTTTGTTCCAGCCTCTCCATTGTTTCCCGCATGCCGTTGATGGCAGTTTCAAGATGCCCCGATAGTCTCATCAGGGAAAGATGAAGGGCGGTGGGTACAACATCGTTGGTAGACTGATAGATGTTGGCTTGATCGAGTGGATCGATACGGGTATATTCACCGGGTTGGTATCCGCATTTGAGCAGAGCGGCATTGGCAACGATCTCGTTGATGTTCATGTTGATGCTTGTTCCGGCTCCACCCTGCATGGCGGGAACAATGAAATGTTCGAAGTATTTGCCTTCCCCCACTTCTTTTGCAGCCTCTTCCAGAGCGTCGAT
>JAWOCV010000232.1:0-7034 GCA_046483585.1 Marinilabilia sp. | reverse complement strand
AAAAATCCAGATTGTTTCTTTTTCATAACCCGCCAGGCAGGCCTGTCTGCCGTTTTATGTATATGGAACCATCAATTTTTATGTTTTAACATCAAAAATCCAGAATGTTTCTGTTTCATAACCCGCCAGGCAGGCTTGCATTAATCAACATTTACATGTTCTTTTGAGACCTTGATGGTCATGCAAGTTTCATTTTGTAATGATTTTTATTGAATAATAATCCGTTAAACTTCCATAATAAATTGTCGATCAATTGTTTAAATTTATCACGTTCTATATACTCAAAAGTGTTTTCCAATATGATACAATTCATCCAACCTCTTTTATCTAACAAAATATGTAAACAACCGAAATTCAATCATATACATTTTTGTTAGTTCTTTGGTTATGTCGCAAAAGAGAGCAACCTTTCTCTCCAACTTCCAGCTTCGAGCTTCCAGCTTCCAGCTTCCAGCTTCGAGCTTTGAACTTCCAGCTTTGAGCTTCGAGCTTCGAGCTTTCAGCTACTACTGACTCTGCAACTGAGCTACTAATATCTAAAATCTAACAATCTATTGATTGAACTCGCAATTTAAAAATTTTAGCCCACCCACTGAAAAAATTTCTTCCATTGTAACAATTGTTACATTCAGAGGAGCTTTTTAGCCTTTTATTTGTAATCAAATTTAAGCAATAAATTACCTGTTTACATGATAAGAGAAGTTGTAAAAATAGACGAAGACCTTTGCGACGGATGCGGACAATGCGTCCCCAACTGCCACGAAGGCGCACTGCAGATGATTGACGGAAAAGCCCGCCTGATAAGTGATTTGCTATGTGACGGACTGGGCGCCTGCATTGGCCATTGCCCGCAGGGGGCCATAACGGTGGAAAAACGTGAAGCAGAGCCCTATGATGAAGTCAAAGCTCTTCAATACATCATTCCCAAAGGGAAAAACACGGTGGTGGCCCACCTGAAACATCTCCGCGACCACAACGAAACGAGATACATGAAAGAAGCCATGACTTATATGAAAGCCAACAGCAATGATCTCCCTTTTGACCTGAACGAGATGATAAGAGAAATGCACCGGCCGAAAGTCGGTGTCATGCAACAACCCCAGGCTTCAGGATGCCCGGGATCGCAAAGCCGGTCCATAAAGAGAGAACCGGCACAAACACCACAAAACCAGGATGCGGACATCCCCTCAGAGCTTCGGCAATGGCCGGTACAATTGCACCTGATCAATCCCGGTGCAAGCCACTTCCGGGGAACGGATCTTTTATTGGCGGCCGATTGCGTGGCCTTTTCAATGGGCAATTTCCATAGCAAATTGCTAAAAGGAAAGTCCCTCGCCATCGCCTGTCCGAAGCTCGACCAGGGCATGGACAGTTACATGCAAAAGATCATCCGCCTCATTGACGAATCACAGGTCAACACCATTACAGTGGTGATGATGGAGGTCCCCTGTTGCGGTGGTCTTCTCCGAATGGTGCAAAAGGCAGCAGAGCTAGCATCACGACGTGTACCCATAAAAATGATGGTTATCTCGGTAGATGGGAATGTTTTACGGGAGGAATGGACGGAACAGTTATCAGTCAACAGTCAACAGTAACCAGTAGAGACGCACGATCGTGCGTCTTCACTACCAACCTAATGACCTAACGACCTATTGACCTAAATGACCTATCAACCTAATAACCAATTGACCAATTAACCAATTAACCAATTGACAAATTGATCAATTAACAAATTAACAAATTGACCAATTAACCAATTAACGAATTAACGAATTGACAAATTCCCACGAACCACAAAAAAGATAAAATTATGAGCATGTTTTGTTTTCAATGTCAGGAAGCAGCCAAAAACATAGGCTGCGAAGTAAAAGGCGTTTGCGGAAAAACCGACGACGTAGCCAATCTTCAGGATCTCCTTATGTATGTCACCAAAGGGGTGGCCTGGTGGAGCCAGAAAGCCGATGAGGCAGGAATAGAGAATCCCGAAGCGGAAAAGTACATCATCGATGCGATGTTTATCACCATCACCAATGCAAACTTCGACCGGAACAAGATCATTGCCAAAATCCGGGAAGGTTTTGACGTGCAGGACAGCCTGGCCAAAAAGATTGGCCAAACACCCGAAAACACTCCGGAATGTGCGCTGTGGCGGACCGATTCCGAACAGGCCATGGAAGAAAAAAGCACCCAGGTGGGCGTCCTGAGTCACAAGGACGAAGACATCCGTTCCCTGAAAGAACTTCTGACTTATGGCATGAAAGGTATGGCCGCTTATGCCGAGCACGCCTACAACCTGGGTTACCGCAATGACGAAGTCAACGAATTCATGAAAAGAGGCCTGGTCGCTACGGTAGATGAAACCCTTGGCGTAGACGATCTTCTGCCAATGGTTCTGGAGTGCGGCAAATACGGCGTTGAAGTAATGTCGCTGCTCGACAAGGCCAATACCGAAAGCTATGGACACCCCGAGCTCACCTCAGTAAATCTGGGTGTAGGCCAAAACCCGGGCATTCTGGTGAGCGGTCACGACCTCAAAGACTTCGAAGAGTTGCTGAAACAGACCGAAGGCACCGGGGTGGACATTTATACCCACAGTGAAATGTTGCCGGCCAACTACTACCCGGCTTTCAAAAAATACAAGCATTTCGTTGGGAACTACGGCAACTCATGGTGGGCCCAAAAAACCGAATTTGAAAGCTTCAACGGCCCGGTTTTGCTGACAACCAACTGCCTTGTTCCGCCGAAGGACAGTTACAAGGACCGTGTTTACACCACCGGTTCTGCCGGTTTTGAAGGTTGCCCGCACATTCCTGATCGCCAGGACGGAAAACCCAAAGATTTCTCGGCCCTGATCGAACACGCCAAAAAATGCGATGCACCTAAAGAGATCGAAACAGGGGAAATTGTCGGCGGTTTTGCCCACAACCAGGTGATGGCTTTGGCCGACAAAGTGGTGGAAGCTGTCAAATCAGGTGCCATCAAGAAATTTGTCGTCATGGCCGGATGCGACGGTCGCACGAAGTCACGAAACTATTACACCGATTTTGCCAAAGAATTGCCGGAAGATTCAGTCATCCTGACAGCAGGATGTGCCAAATACCGGTACAACAAGCTTCCTCTGGGTAACATCGGGGGTATTCCAAGAATTCTGGACGCCGGACAGTGCAACGACAGCTATTCATTGGCCGTCATCGCCCTCAAACTGAAAGAGGTCTTCGGCCTGGAAGACATCAATGAATTGCCCATCGTTTACAACATTGCGTGGTACGAACAAAAGGCAGTGATCGTATTGCTGGCATTGCTGTCGCTGGGTGTGAAAAACATCCACCTGGGCCCCACCTTACCGGCCTTCTTGTCACCCAACGTGGCCAACGTGCTGGTCGAAAAATTCGGCATTGCACCCATCTCAACAGTAGAAGATGACATGGCCGAATTGGTCGGGTAACACAGAACGACCGGTTTCCTTACCGTTCGTTTTTTTAGGTTAGGCGGACTCTGATCCGCCTTTTTTTTACTAAAATCCTAAAATGATCAATTTGACTACGCGGCTTTACACAAGTTGATGTACTACTTTCCCTGATGGAGCAAAATTATTCTACAAAATTGTCAGAAACTGTGTCAATATTTCACCCCTATTCTTCATCACAATCCGAATCATTCCGCTCTTCATAAACAGATAGTTTCTTAGAAAATGCTTTTAAATAATCATGATTATACCATTTTTTTTTCAGGTTTTTCAAATTTTCAAAATCCTCTACGGCCGCGTCATAATCATCATTTTTTAAATGCTCCATTCCCCGGGTATAATAAAGCAGCCCAAAATCAGGATTCTTTTCAATTGCTTTGTTGTAATAATAAAACGCTGAATCAGTTTGATTCATGCCCGAAAAAGCCTCGCCCTGGTAGTAATACCCCATATATGATGTTGAATCAAAGTCCATAATTTCAGATGACCGGGTCTTGAGTTCAGACCATCTTTCCAAGGAATCAAGCACATCCATAGACTTTTTCACATAAAGTTCAAATTCCGGAACCAATTGATTGGCAACATTCAAATAGTTTAAGGCACGGCGATGATTTCCTTTATCCGTTTCACGCTCACTTTCATTGTAAAATATAATAGAAAGCGCTTGTTTGGAATCAATTGTTTTCAAATAATCAAACCAGACACCAGAATTGCTATCTTTAGGCAGGCCAGAATGCTTCCTGTATTCTTTATCAGATATATGTTTTTCCGTAGTCGCTTCCCAATTGTAATAAGTTGAGTCATTCAACATGTAACGGGAAAACACATGGGGGCCCGGATAAAACGAAAAAGAAATTTCAAAAGGATATTTTTGAGCAGCAGTGGAATACACCAAAGCCATTAAATCACAATCAAATCCCGGGTTCCATGAAGACAATTCTTGATTGAGGGGTCCAGAAAGTCCATTGGTTATTTTAACACCATGCGTTTTGACAACACTATCGACGGTTAAAAAAAATCTTTTGGCTTCTGAGAAACTACGCTCCTGAGAAGGCTTAAAAGAGGCATGAACATCCTTCAATATTTCTTCAATCAGGGATTCTCCATATTTTTGAGTTTCTTGTTTTTCTTCTTCCTTTTTAAATATTTTGGAAAAAAATCCTGTTTTTTGTTCGCTTTGTTGGGTTTTAACTTCTTCTATAGGTCGGCCAAATAAGGTGTCCTCAATAGTGGAAACGTCATCAAAGACATATTTTGCAGAACCCTTTACAATGTGTCTTTCTATTTCTTCATCAAAGCCGGAAAGATCAGGTTGATATTGGGCCTGCAAAACCAAACCAACAAAACAAAAAATGATTAAATTGACATTTCTTTTTCCCATAGGGTATATCCTTTATTAAAACTCTTCTGCAAAATCCTATATCCTATTTTACGCACTCAAGTGCTAAAAGTCCATCTAACGCGGATTTACAATCCCCGTTTCTTTAATCCAGGATTTCTTTGTAGCCAAAGTGCCATAGCCGAGCGACAATCCTTCAAAAAAGCAAACCATTCAGTAAAAATGACTTGCAAGCCCAAACCATCAATCTTAACACGCAATATATCAGCAGATTACCAGGCTTTCAACGCTATATAGTCTATAAATCACTAATGCAGTTTGATTTGGCACACAAAACCCAATAATCATAAACAATTGATTTTGTAAAGTCTTACATAACTTTAACGATATATTGAATACAAATATTTAAAAAAATTGCAATTTTAAGTAAAAAAAAATATTTTTTCACGCTCAAGTTCCTGATGCATCCCCTGTCAATCGGCCCATACCGGGGCATCCCCCAACAACCATTTGCCAAACAAGAGATTCTTCACAAGCTCAGAATGAAAATAACAAGCATCACCCCAAATCAACCAAATTGACCAGCACCCAGCAACAAGCAACAAGCATCCAGCAACCTGCCTTCCCCGTCCCACACCCCACTAACTCCCCTGGAGGGGAGGACCCCGTCCCGCATAGCCACCAATTGACCAATTAACAAATTAACCAATTAACGAATTCTTGCAAGCAAGCGGCAGAGCCGAGCGGACCAATTAACCCTCTACCCGCACCCCCTGACCCCCTAAAGGGGGAACCGCCAACCCGCGGAACCACCACCCAGCAACAAGCAACCAATTAACCATTTGCCTCCCCCAATTAAGACTCATTACAAATTACCCGAAAACACCTGTCATGTTTCACAATAATTAACCTTTTTGTAAATTTACGCTAACAATAAACAGGTATTTGATTGCCTGATTCCTTTATTGCATAATAACTGAACGACAAGCTATGAGAAAAAACAAGCTGGTCCGATGGCTTATACCACCCGATCCGTGGAAATTTCCGGTCCTCATTCTTGCCGGGATTTTTGTCGGGCTGGGGATTTATGTAATCCACATCTCCAAAGCCCCATCTTATTTATCGGATAAACCGGAAACCTGCATCAACTGTCACATCATGGGGCCCCAATATGCCACCTGGAGTCACAGTTCTCATCGCGAATGGACAAATTGCAACGATTGTCATGTCCCCCACAACAACGTCCTGAATCATTACTATTTCAAAGCCAAAGACGGGATGCGGCATTCAGCAATGTTCACATTCCGCCTGGAACCCCAGGTGATTTTTATCAAACAGGCCGGCAAAGATGTGGTGCAACAAAACTGTGAACGGTGTCACGAAGAACTGATCACCAACACCAAACTCACCACCATGCGTCCTGAAATTCATCGGGGCATAAACAACCGGTATTGTACCGAATGTCACCGTGAAGTGCCTCACGGAAGGGTCAACAGCCTTTCAAGTGTTCCCAACGCAAGGCTACCCCTCCCCGACAGTCCGGTACCCGACTGGCTGAAACAGGATGAAAACAAAGAAGAAAATTAAATCATTCACCCCCATAAATCTTAAACAATATGAAACCCATCAGCGAACAAATAAAGGAAAAGCCATGGATAGGATGGCTCATCTTTTTTGCCACTGTGATCATTGTGTTTATTCTTGGCCTGTTTGCCTCTTCCATCATGGAACGCAGAGCGGAGGCCCTTTATGTTTATACACCCGAAGTAGAACACGGCCAGTATGAACCCCGAAATGAAGTATGGGGTGAGAATTTCCCCCGGCAATACCAGACTTACAAGAAAACCCGCGACACCAGTTTTGTCAGCAAATACAACGGGGCCAAAAAAATCGATATGCTCGAAAAATACCCGGAAATGGTTATTCTCTGGGCTGACTACGGTTTTGCCAAAGAATACAACCAGGGACGGGGGCATTATCATGCCATCGACGACATCCGCAACATCCTGAGAACGGGTGCACCCATCGACGGGAAAGAGAGCCCCATGCCCAATACCTGCTGGACCTGTAAAAGTCCGGATGTTCCCCGCCTGATGAGTGAAATGGGACCCGCCGAATTTTACCGCGGGTCGTGGGAAGAAAAGGGTGACGAAATTGTCAATCCCATCGGATGTGCCGATTGTCATGATGCGGAAACCATGAATCTCCGTATATCACGTCCGGCCCTCA
>JAWOCV010000178.1:0-19266 GCA_046483585.1 Marinilabilia sp. | reverse complement strand
AATTTCCGGCAAGAACTCTGGTGGAATTATCCCGGGCCTCCCTGAAGGTTGGCTTCGCCGGTCCCTGGAACAATGCCCTTGATGTGACTTTTGAAATTCCCGGTCGCGAACCGGAACAACTCATGCAACAGATTGAAAGATACCTCCGGTAAGAAGTTAAGAGCAGCAGAAGCCAAACATTTCTAAAACTTAAAGAATTGGCTTCAAACACATGAACCCGGATATTGGACACATAAAATGTAAATTGACAACTAATAACCAACAAATCATGAAAACAACCGTTTACATCCTGGCCCTGACAGTTTTTGCAACATTCCTGCAAAGCTGCGGAACCCGAAAGATCGAACGCATTGACTCAGAAGAGATCATAGACCTGAGCGGCCGCTGGAACGACTCCGATTCACGCATGGTAGCAGAAGCCATGGTTGAACAAGTCCTGGAAGGTCAATGGATCGAAAATTTCCAAAAAGAAAACAACGGAGATAGACCTGTGGTCATTGTGGGACTTGTCTATAACAGATCGCACGAACACATTGAAGCCGGAACCTTCATCAAAGATGTGGAAAGAGCATTTATCAATTCAGGAAAAGTACGACTGGTACAGGCCGGCGATAAACGAGAAGAGCTGCGCAGCGAAAGAGCAGCCCAACAAGAATTTGCATCAAGGGAAACCCAAAAAAAATGGGGACAGGAACTTGGAGCCGATTTCATGTTAAACGGTGACATCAATTCCACCGTAGATACCTACAAAAAGGAACGGGTTAACAACTATAAGGTAAACCTGGAACTAACCGATATCGAAACAAGTGAAATAATTTGGATCGGCGACAAAGAGATCAGAAAGTATATCAAAAATTAAAGACAATAGTCCGTTAAGATTTACAAGTATTTGTTATTCAAATATTTAAGATCAAAATGCTGTATTTGTTAAAATAGTAATCTTAATAACAATAGTCCGTTAAGATTTTGCAAGTATTTGTTATTCAATTGTTTAATACTTCAAAGTTGTTTGTGTTAAAATACTTATTATCAACAATATATGAATAATCTTAAATCTTAGATCTAAAAATCTAAGGATCTATTGAATAATGCATGAATCATATTTTATCTTATGGGGCGATTTCTGAAGGTAACATTATATGTGGTACTTGCCGTTTTTGTAACTGCCTGCGCCACCTTTTACCAAAAAACCTATCAGATTCAATCCAATATAGCACAAGGTGATTTCGAAGAAGCCGACCAACTGCTGGAGAAGGACGACAAATGGGCTGAAAACAATCATCGTGTGTTGTATTACATGAACCGGGGCGTGGTAGCATTTATGCTGGGCGATCACCAAAGAAGTATAGAATATCTGAACGAAGCCGATTACTATATCGAGGATTTTTCAAAGCAATTTGGCTGGGAAACATTGTCATTGGTCTCAAATCCGATGGTAAAACCTTATCGTCCTGAAGATTTTGAAGCCATCATGATCCATTTCTATAAAGCCCTGAATTTTTTGGCTCTGGATGATACTGAAGGCGCCCTGGTGGAGGCACGCCGCGTAAATATTCTGCTGCATCAGCTTAACGATCAATACCAGGACCACAAAAACAAATACCAAAGGGATGCTTTTGCTTACAATCTCATGGGGCTCATCTATGATGCAGCAGAGGATTACAATAACGCTTTTATTGCCTACCGCAATGCATGGGAAACCTATGAGGAAGATTATTCAGAACTTTTCGGGATGGATTCTCCCCTCCAATTAAAAAAAGATCTTCTGCTGGCAGCAAAAAGAAGCGGATTTCAGGAACAGGTAACCTATTTTGAAAACAAATTTGACATGGAGGTTCCGGAACAACCTGATGAAGACAAAGGTGAACTCGTGGTTTTCTGGCTCAATGGCATGGGACCGGTCAAGTCGGAATGGGAAGTAACCATCTCGAATTTTGGTATGTCTAATGGAATGGTTCACCTTGGAAACCGGGATCTGGGAATGAATTTTTCGTACCAGACCAGCAATTTATCTTCCCGCGAAAAGGCAGCTTTTAAAGATATTTCCGTTCTTCGGATCGCCTATCCGAAATATGAAGAAAGACCCCCTCTCTTTCATCGTGGAGAAGCTCACTGGAACGGACAAACATTTCAATTTGAACAGGCACAGAACATCAACCAAATTGCTTTTCAAAGTCTTAAAGACCGGATGGTGCGCGAACTTGGCAACAGTCTGCTGCGGCTTGCCACCAAAAAGGGTCTGGAAAAAATGGCCAGTAAAGAAAGTGAAGGCCTGGGAACCATAGTAAGCATCGTCAACGCCATGACTGAAAAGGCCGATACCCGTAACTGGCAGTCTCTTCCCCGTTCCATCTCATATACCCGGATGAAACTCCCCCCCGGAAAGCAAAATATTGAACTCCGTTTTTCCGGCAAATCATCAAATAGTAAAAACATCAACGTCCAAATTGAAGAAGGAAAAACTTCGTTCTTCAGCTTTCATACCATGAACAGTTCTGAATAAAAAGTCCCCACCAAAAAAATGGCGGGGACTTCAGCGGTTTCATTCTTTTCTCTATGGCTATGATAAAAATGAAAACCTGCTTTTCTTTTCATCCCTCATGTCATTTGAAACAATTTACCGGATGATGCGTATTTTTTTCGTGTAATGTTCTCCTCTGTTCGACCTTAAAGATAAAACAAAATAACCTTGAAAAAGGTTCGAAACATCTAATTTATTTCCTTGTCCATTCAACTCTCCTTCAGCCACTTTACGCCCTTCCATAGAATAGATCTGCCATGAATCAAATTCCGAATTAACATTTTCCAAATATACAAAATTACTTGCTGGATTTGGCCATATCTCTACTTCAAAATTTTTCTTTTCATCAAAAATGCCACTGCCCGGTGAAAATTCAGAAAAGAAAATATCATTAATACTGAAATCAACCGCCTCTGAATTACCGTAACCGGAATCGACCCAAATACGAAGGGCTTTTACCCGGCAGGGAAGAAAATCCCCTCCATCATCCACTTTTCCGTAATCATACGAAAGCTTCGTGTTTTCATCCGGGAAAGAAAAATCATCAGTGGTAAACAGATCATCTTCATTAAATTGATCGTTACGATCAATAATGGCCACTTCCATTTCATCAGGCCATTGGCCGTCTTCGGCAAACTCTATATTCAACCGGGAGTAGGCATGCAAATCCACAGGCCTCGGGAACCGGATCTCAATAAAATTATCGCCGGATGCTTCAATAAAGGGATAATTTATATTGAGTTGATCTCCGCCTGTTACGGATAAGTCGTCGGATGCCTCTTCACTTACCTGCCACCCATCTTCTCCCGTCTCTGTTGTTACAGAGAAATTTTCACCAGAAGGGGTCTCCGGTTCTATGAAGTGGCCTTCGGGACCCAGTTTGACATCGCCCACCACAAAAGAGCCATCCCCTTCACGGCCGGAAAGTCCGTAATTTACGTAAAGCCGGACTTCTTCTATCTCTTCCATGCTCCAGCGTGAAGAGCTTCCCGAAAAGGTATGGGTGTAAATATGATAATGATTGTTGACCACCGGTTTGTCGATTTTGAACAGATCTGAGGTATTGACCCGGCCCTTACTGTCAATAAAATCCATTCTAAGGACATTAGGCGCTTCTCCCTTCATGATTTTTATGGGTAACTCTACTGAACGGAACTCACTGAAATCTCCTGAAAAAGACAGGGGCATGGACACATACGGATTCGCCGCAGGCCGGTCTATGGAAAAATTGACCCGGGTATGTTCGCCATCCTCCTGAAGAGAGAAACTGTTGCCATGGTCTTGTTTGGGAACTGTCCACGCTGTTGTATCGGCATTCACTGAGGATAAAACAAAAGGGGCCTCCCCGGGTTTTAATGAAAGTTTTACCTTTTGGGAATTGCCCGTCTTTTCTTCACACTCCGTAATCATTTTACAAATTACCTCTCCTGAGGATTCACCCCATTTAACGGAAATTTCATTTGAATTTTGACCGGAAAGAATCTCGGCATCATCGGGAATTTCCCATTGATATTCGGCCTCATCAATAAAACCAGGAACTGAAAACCGGACTTCTTCCCCTTCCCTGGCCCGCTCAGGTCCCTCAACGCTGAAATCGGGAAGGGAATCTTTGTAGACTCTGACATAATCGATTTCCATGACGGCCTCCTCCAGATCGGGATCAATTCCTTCAACTGCACCCCAGTCGCCACCTATGGCAATATTTAAAATTAGGAAGAATTCCTTGTCGAAGGGCCATTCCTTATAGGAAATGTTCTTGTTTGAAAAAGAGAAATACTGCTCATCATCCACAAACCACCTTATTTCATCCGGGGTCCATTCAATGCTGTAAACATGAAATTCATCCTGGGCATCGGAAACTTCTATACTTCCGCCTTTTTGAGTCCCGTCTTTATGATTAAAAGCTTCTGTATGGATTGAGCCATGGACCATCCCGGGATCATAGCCCACATGTTCCATGATATCAATCTCGCCGCTTTTCGGCCAGGTACCATACTCAGAATTCTGGGGCATCATCCAGATGGCCGGCCAGGTACCAACTCCCTCAGGTAGTTTGGCACGTATTTCAAAACGGCCATACGACCAACTGGCTTTACCGGACGTCACCATACGGGCAGATGTCCATTTTCCGGAAGAACTCTTCCGGGCATGTATCTTCAGAGTTCCATTGCTGACATAGGAGTTATCGCGATCATCCGTGTATTCCTGCAACTCATTGTTGCCCCAGCCTCCGCCGCCGGTCTCGTAATTCCAATGGTCGGGATCGGGTTCTCCCTCATATTCAAAATCATCCGAAAATACCTTATAAGAACAATCCTGAGCCTCTAAAGAAACCTGACTCACAAGAATCAGGAACAAAATGTGCAGAAATTTTTTCATAAAACCGGTAAAAGCAATAATGTTCAAAACAGGAAAAGGGAGAAACCCCGCAACTTTTAAAGTGCCGGGCCTCCCTTTAACGATGCTATCTGCATTGGTTTAAAATTAAAAAGCCCGTTAATGAGCTAACTTTAAGTCTATATTTACAGTAATCCCTCTGATGGGAAAACAATATTCTTCGGAACAGACTCATTGATAAACACGTACATAATCAATTTTCATTTCAGCAGGAAAAATGGAATCGTCTACCCCATGAAGACCTCCCCAATCGCCTCCGACAGCCACATTCAGTAAAAGGTGAAAACGCTTGTCAAAAGGCCATTCATCCGGTCCTTTTCCGCTGTTTTGAAAAGTAAAAACTTTTTCATCATCAATGAAGAAATCAATTTTGTCAGCATCCCACTCAATGGCATAGACGTAAAAAACTTCCTCACAATCGGGAACATAAGTAGCCTTACCCACCTGGGTTCCGATATTATGGTTGAAGGCTTCGGTATGAACTGTGGTATGAACAGAATCCGGCTCATAGCCCACATGTTCCATAATATCGATCTCCCCGCTTTCGGGCCACTCACCATACTCCCAGTCGGTAGGCAACATCCAGATGGCCGGCCAGATACCACGTCCTCCCGGGACTTTTGCCTTCACTTCCACTCTTCCGTAAAGCCAGTCCCCTTTCTCTTTGCTCGTCAAACGGGCAGAAGTATAACTGAAATCATTCATGGATTCCCGTCTGGCAGTAATAACAAGATGTTCACCGTCGACATAGGCATTTTTTTCTCTGTTCGCTGTATAATACTGAAGTTCGTTATTGCCCCAGCCATCTGAGTTGCCTGCTGTATCGTAGTTCCATTTGGTTTCATCCGGGAGACCTTCATAATTAAATTCATCACTCCAGACCAGCTCCAGTCCTTCACTATCGTTACTTTCAGCACAACTGTACCCCAGCAGAACAAAACCTACAATTATAGTCAAAAAAATTATCCTTCCCGGTCTCATAATCAAAATTTTATTATTGGAGTTACCACCCGGGATTCCCCGGGCAGTAGCTCTACAAAAAGTCATTTAAGTTCAAAACCAGCTTCCGGTCCTTCCGCTGCATTGGGTGCCACCCAAACATTAAATTCACCGGGCTCAACAACATACTCGCCATCCGGCTGGTAAAAGCCAAGGTGATCTTCGGTAATCTCAAACTCGACTTCACGACTTTCGCCTGGTTCAAGTGTCACCCGGCGATAATCTTTCAGTTCCCTTACAGGTCGGGTCATAGAAGCTACCAGGTCGCGTGTATAAAGCTGAGCTATTTCAGTTCCTTCCACATCACCGGTATTGGTAATGGTTGCTGAAACCGTCATGGTCTCTCCCCGCTCAATCTTTTCTGATGAAAGTTGCAAGTCGGAATACTCAAAGGTTGTATAAGATAAGCCAAAGCCAAAAGGATACAGCGGCTTAAAACCATAATCCAGATAATGATTGGTATTTCCCAGAGAATGCTGAACCGCCTGAACGGGAATGTCATCCAGATGTGTCCAGTCTTCTTCAGAAGCAGGTCGACCGGACATTTTGTGGGCATAATAGATCGGGATCTGTCCTTCTCCTTTAGGGAAAGTTACAGGCAATTTACCGCTGGGGACAGTTTCCCCGAAAACCAGATCAGACAAGGCCGGTCCGGCCATTGTTCCGGGATGCCACGCATAAAGAACCGCATCAGCCATATCCTGAGTTTGATACAACCCGGACGGACGTCCTGCCATGACGATCATCACCACCGGTTTTCCTTTGGAAGCCGCCAATTCCAGCAACTCTTCCTGGGCCCCGGGTAGTTTCAACTCAGCAAGACTTTTGGCTTCACCCGAGAGGATCGCTTCTTCGCCCATTACCGCCACAACTACCTCGGATTGATCAATGGCATCCTCCACTTCGGTAAAACCACTGGTGGATTTATCGCGACTGTATTCAAGTCCTTCGGCAAAAAACGTATTCTCTTCCCCATTGAAATCGTTGAAAGCATCCAATACGGTTTTTGAATCATTTTCATCCCCGTCAAATATCCAAGTCCCCAGTTGTTCATATGGCTGATCCGCCAGTGGGCCTATAAGAGCCACATTGGTTTCTTTTTCCAGGGGAAGCACATCGTTTTCGTTTTTAAGCATCACCACACTCTCGGCAGCCAGTTGCCGGGCCACGTCAAGATGACGTTCGTTAACAAGCACCGATTCAGACAGCGATTCATCAACATAAGGATCATCAAACAAGCCCATCCTGTATTTGACGCGCAAAATGCGTTCAACTGCATCATCGATCCATTCCATCTTTACTTTACCTTCATCAAGGAGCTCTTTAATATGATTGGCATAGGTTTGGCTGGACATTTCCATATCGACACCTGCCTCCAGCCCAATTTCGGCAGCATGTTTTTCATCCCTGGCAAATCCGTGAGGGATCATTTCCTGGATGGAAGCCCAATCGCTCACCACAAAACCCTCAAATCCGTAATCACTCTTTAATATTTCGCGGATATTGCGTTTATCGCCGCTTGCAGGAATGCCATTGACTTCATTAAAGGCCGTCATAACGGTTGCTGCCCCTGCTTCAACAGCTTCTTTAAAGGGTGGAAGGTAGAGGTTATGAAGAGAACCATCGGGAATAAGAGTGGTATTGTAATCACGGCCGCCCTCCGCCGCACCGTAACCGACAAAATGTTTGGCACAGGCCGCAATGGTGGCAGGATCAGAAAGATCATCCCCCTGAAACCCCTGTACCATGGCATGGCCAACCATAGAATTGAGGAGCGGATCTTCTCCGGCGCTCTCGGCAATACGTCCCCATCGCGGATCACGGGTCACATCAATCATGGGAGCAAATGTCCAGTTAATGCCCATGGAAGAAGCTTCTTTGGCTGCAATTGCGGCTGATTCACGCACCAGATCTTCATTCCAGGATGCAGCCATCCCAAGCGGAATGGGGAAAATGGTTCGATAACCATGAATGACGTCACGGCCTATAATCAAAGGAATACCTGATGGACTTTCCTCAATGGCTATTCGCTGTATCTCATTGACCTCTTCAGCACCAACCAAGTTCAGTAAAGAACCAATCTGCCCTTCTCTTACCGCTTCTTTGAGGTCCCCTTCGGATCCGTAAACGCCGGGATCCACCTGGACCATCTGGCCGATCTTTTCGTCAAGGGTCATTTGGTTCAAAAGTGATTCAACTTTAGCATCAACATCCTCACTGCGATCGGATTTCTGACCTTTACCATTGAATCCAAATAAAATTGGCGTCATCAGGAACGCCAACAAAAATATATTTTTAAAACTCATGTTCATTAAATCACATTTAAAGAAAAAAGGGGGTGGAGAAAAATTCTCCACCATCCCTTAATTCTGGTTTTAATAGTTGTGCTTAGTTGTTATTCCTCCTCAACAGGCCTGAACACCCAGGTCCATCCGGTTTCATATCCGTTAAAAGGAACATATAAGACCAATTCATCTTCAGTAAGGCTCATAACCTGATATTCACCATCTTCACTTCCGGTTTGAACATCTTGTTCTGACGTATGCCCCAATACAGGAGCATCATTTAAGGTTAATATGGATTTATCAGTATCCAATTCAAAAGAACCTTCCTGGGGCTCGGCATCAGGCCCGGAATAATAGGTGTAATTTGACCCGCCAACAATATCGAAATGCATTCTGCCATCCACATCAGTCGGAGGGACATCACCTGAACCACCCGCATTCCACCATGGACTCATATGCCCGTCAGGATTGTCATTTTCAGACATAAAATACCATAAGCCTTCATCACCCGGAGTACCGGCAAATTCCCACGATTTTCCTTCAGAATCACGAACCAGTGCTTCCAGCATAGGATCGAGAAGTGAATAATCATCCTGCTCTATCTCAACGGTTTTACTAATCCGTTCATGGCCTCCGTCTGTCACGAGTGTCATCACAACTTCATATGACCCTTTACTGGGATATTCTGCGGTTGCAGTTTCTCCTTTTGCAGAAGTATTATTACCAAAATCCCACAAAGCAATACCTGGCCGGGACGATTCATTCTCAAACTCAATCACATTTGGATTATCTGTCTCATTAAAAGAAAAATCGAGCTCTTGTTCCTGAGGTATTTGCCCCAGTTCGTGATCATCAAATTCCTTGGGCTCGCAACCAATGAGCAGCAATGATGCAAGAGCAATTATGCCACCAGTTGTTTTTAATAGTTTATTCATATCAATCATTCGTTTATGTCATCAAAAAAAATCACAAATCGGCTAAACGTATTAATAGCCATCATTTTGTTCCAGTTTCATATCTCCTTCAGTCCGGTCAATCTCAGACTGTGGAATGGGGAGGTACTTTTTATATGGCTCCCAGGTTCTTTCAGAGGAATACTCTTCAATATCTTCGGTCAGAATATCGGCTTCGCCCCAGCGTACAAGATCCCAGAAACGCATGCCTTCACCAAGGAATTCACGACGGCGCTCTGCCTTAATATTCTCTTCATTTGCAGAAACAGACTCAAAATCATCTCCCATGGCGCGTTGCCTCACCTGGTCCAGAAGGTCCTGAGCCGAAAGTCCGCCTTCAGCTGAGACACCGTGCATGGCAATAAGCTCGGCAGCATTGAGAAGAGTTTCAGCAAACCGGAAAATACGAAGATTGTTTTCATAATTGAGGTCCTCGGTATAAGGTGCCTCATTATAGTCTTCACGAGCAGCATATTTTGCCATGAAAAGGCCTGTATCCTGAAATCTTTGTGTATAAGCTGATTCTTCATACTGGTTGACTGAAGCAGCCAAACGAGCATCACCGTCTTCAAACAGATCGGGAATATCGGGACGAACAGGACCAAATCCCCATCCCCCCTGGAAGTTGCTTTGACCACTCAACAGATCAACACCGTCGAGTTCATTGGGAGATATAAATGCAGGCAGATTGGTTCCGTATCCGGTCCATGCAGCTCCCCAGTCACGTCCCTCGGGCAAATGATTGACCTCAAAAATAGACTCTTTGCAAAACTCACCGGAACGTGGCCAGATATCAGCATAGTCTTCCATCAATTCATAATCACTATCATTGATGATTTCAGCCATATCGGCCAAAACTTCATCATAACGGCTTTCATCTTGCTGATACATCACAACCCTGGCCTTCAACATCATGGCAGCAGCACGGGTGGCACGTCCATCTTCCTCAGATCCAACATTCATTGGAAGTTTTTCGCCTTCAATGGCATAATCAAGATCGTCGATCATTTCTTCATAGATCTCATCTGCATCATGTTGTGGCGCCATAAAAGGATCTTCAAGCCCTTCCTCGAAATAAGGGATGTTTCCCCAGAATTTCCAGAGCCAGTGTACATAGTAAGCGCGTAGAAAATGTCCTTCAGCACTCAGTCGGGCCTGATCTTCTTCGCTGACATCAACAGCATTCTCGCATGCCATGATGGCGTTATTGGCCCGGCTTAATCCACTGTAATAAATATTCCACAATCCTCCTGGCAGCTCCGTTGGAGAAGCGTCCAGTTGTGAGAGCCGATACAATTGTGCCTGGTCACCGGCATCTCCTCCGCCTTTAAATATATCATCGGAACGAAGATCCGACATCAGCACAATACTGTTAAACTGATAATCGGCATAACTGTCAAATAAAAGAATCTGGTAGGCAGATGCCAGGTTGGCCTCAATGGCTCCTTTGGTGGCTTCTCCTCCAACCTCCTGAGAATCGGTAGGGTAAGCGGTCAGAAAGTCCTCGCCGCATGATGATAACCCGATCATTACGGCCAGGGCAAAAGCGAATGTTTTCATATATTTTATCATAACTCTTTCGGTTTATTTGTTAGAAAGTGATGTTAGCACCAACTGAAATGGTACGGGCCTGTGGATAAATACCGCGATCAATTCCAATCGTAGTATAATCACCTGAAGCAATTTCAGGGTCGAAACCGTCATAATCTGTAAGTGTCATGAGGTTTTCTGCTGAAACATATAATCTTAATTGTTGTATTGCAGCTCCCTCCAACATATAAGAGGGCAATGAGTATCCCACCTGAAAGTTTTTCAACCGCACATAAGAGCCATCTTTGACGTATAGTTCGGAAGAACGCCAATTACGATTTGAGTTTTCGCGGGTAACACGGGGTATCCAATCGGAAGTTCCTTCACCGGTCCACCGGTCAAGAGTCCAACTGGGACGATTCATCGTGGGGATATCTCCACGTTGTGAATAATCAAAAATGTCGTTGCCATAAGTCCCCTGGAATGACATGGTAAGATCGAAATTATTCCAGTTCGCATTAAAGTTTAAACCAAATGTCCAGTCAGGCATTCCCTTACCTATCTTGGTGCGATCTGAATCATCGAGATCACCGTCGGGAATAGGATTTCCATCTTCATCGGTATCGCCTGCTACATCAAGAAACTTAACATCACCGGGTTCGGCATCCTCACCATACTGCTCATTATAAGCATCTGCCTCTTCCTGATTTTGAAGGATTCCATCTACTTTATATCCATAAAAATAGGGGAATACTTCACCATTTTTCCCTTTCACAAAGTCACCTACACCAGTAGCCGGGGCACTTTCAAAAATCTGTTCTCCAGATTCATTCCCCATGTCAATGAGTTCGTTTTCCAAATAAGAAGCATTGGCACCGATGCTATATTCAAATTGCCCCACGGCGCCCTGATAGCTCAGGTCAAATTCATAACCCATATTTTCCATATCCCCTGCGTTATCAAGAGGAGCTCCTACGCCAACATATGCAGGAATCGGCTGCTCCATCAACATACCATTGGTTTTCTTTTCGAAATAATCAAAGCCAAAAACCAGAGCACTGTTCAGAAACCGAGCATCCAATCCGATATCAATCTGTTCCGACTCCTCCCATATCAGATTAGGATTAGCAATGCGGGATGGACTGGCGCCATACTGCATGGAGGAGTAGTCGCCGGACCCGAAATAATAATTCTGATTGCCATCCATCAGTGAGGTATAAGCAAAGTTACCGATGCTTTCATTACCGTTCAATCCCCAGCTTGCGCGAAGCTTAAGATGATCGAACCATTCGGGACGGTCCTCCAGAAAAGATTCGTTGGAGATGTTCCACCCCAAAGAAACCGACGGAAAAATTGCCCATTTGTTCCTTGAACCGAATCTTGATGAACCATCACGACGTACGGTACCCTGAAACATATACTTTTCATCAAAATTGTAATCAATACGACCAAAATAGGAAGCCAGATTCTCAGAGGAAAATCCTCCCGTACCACCTGTTACACGCTCATCGTCCCGGTCGGCTGTCGCATAATCAATCACTGCTTTGTCGGGATTATCTTCGAGAAGATCGTAATCATCACCTGAAAGATTCCGAAGCTTATACTCCTGGGCCGACTGACCAAGAAGAACCGTCAGGTTGTGGATGTCATCAAAACTTTTGGTATAAGTAAGTGTATTCTCTACCTGCCATGTCATACCACGGTTCATTCCGGAAGAGACATGACTCCGTGATTGTTCTCCACCCTGTGAGGAGAGGAAATGCTCGAATTCATGTGCGTCATTTCCCCAAAACGACAGATCAATGCCGTAAGTGGATCTAAGCAGAAGACCTTCAGCCAGGTTGAGTTCACCCCAGAAATTTGATACAATGTTATCAGAATTATTCTGGCTATTGGTTGGCGCGTTCAACATAGCCACAGGATTGGAAATTTCCTGAAATCCTGATGGCGGCAGTGAAAACACTCTGCCTTCGGAATCGGTAACAGCTGTAGGACGCTCTTCCAGCACTTCTTCGGGATTTTCAGCATAAACCGGAACAAGCGGATTAAAAGCAAGGGCGCTGCCCAAAATAGAGCCAAATTCGCTATTGGTTTCTATCCCTGAGGACAATACCCTGGAGTAACTGGCATTAACGCCAACTTTGAGGTTGTTAAGAAGCAACCGGTCTGCATCAAAAACTTCATAAGAATTTTTGGTACGAAAACTATAACGCTCATAATTAGAACGATCGTAATCCCCGCCTACAATTCCTTCTTCGTTATAATAACCGAATGAGACGAAATAATCACCTTTTTCACTCCCTCCATTGACACTTATCTGATGATTTTCAACCGGAGCATCATAATTAAAGGTTTCATCCTGCCAGTCGGTACCTGAACCGGCATCGGCAATCTCCTCCCTTGTATAAGCGGGGTCATTGCCATCATTCAGCAGGGATTCATTCATAATAACCATGTACTCACGGGCATCAAGTACGGATCTCTTCTTCCAGGGGTTCTGCAAACCATATGAAAAATCATAATTGATCTGAGGGTCTCCTTCCTGACCTGATTTGGTTGTTACCAACACCACTCCATTGGCAGCACGAGCACCGTACACAGCAGCCGAAGCAGCATCCTTCAGCACCTCTACCGATTCAATATCGGAAGGGTTCAGATTATCGATGCCCCCTTCAACAGCCATTCCATCAACAATATAAAGAGGGTCGCTGTCATTAATGGTTCCTACTCCCCGGACTTTCAC
The DNA here is from genome assembly GCA_046483585.1 of Marinilabilia sp. Lineage (GTDB taxonomy): Bacteria > Bacteroidota > Bacteroidia > Bacteroidales > Marinilabiliaceae > Marinilabilia. The sequence goes on along the minus strand of JAWOCV010000178.1, from coordinate 5,838 downwards.
CTGAGAGTGGGACCCCGGCTGTCCGGAACCCTTAGTGATCTGAACACCGGAAACCTGACCTTTAAGGACATCCTCAATACGCGAAGGCCGGCGTCTTTCCAGATCGTCGGAAGAGACACCACTAATGGCAGCCGTTACAACGCTCTTCTTCTGAACGCCATATCCGACAACAACCACTTCATCCAAATCGGTAGTGGCTTCCACCATTGCTACATCAATAGTGGTTCCATCCACCTCCCGCTCAACGGTTTCCATTCCCACAAATGAAAATTCCAGAGTGGCTCCTTCCTCCACATCAAGTGTATAGGTTCCGTCGACCTGGGTAATGGTACCGTTATTGGTCCCTTTTTCGACGACGCTGGCTCCAGGAATGGGTTCGCCGTCATCTTCCGAAGTCACCGTGCCTGTAACAGTCACTTCCTGCGCGAACAACGTCGTTGTTGCCCACATCCATAGAAATAAAATTCCTAATGTTTTTCTCATAACAAAACTTATTTCGATTTTTTAAATAAATTACATCGCAAACCTATAGGGAAATATTCGCCAGTCATAAGATTTTGCCCCATAGAAAACTCATTTTTACACAAATTTTAACTCATAAAAAACTCATAACTTTTTTATTTAATACCTGTTTACCAGGTTTTTAAATTCATGAATTAAACTTCGCGAGGCATTATCCATAAACTCACTTTTTCGTATTTGTGTCTTTTTGTAAACCTTCAAGTTTTGTTAATCATGCCCTCTCCAAAATTTTAATTGTTACACAAAATTTTATTTGATGACATCAAACCTGATAATGCAGTGGATCGTCTTGGCAGAGGAAAAGTTAGAACGGAAGAAATATTTCCCGGTAAGCAGGAATTGAATATGAAGAGGCTAAACTTCTATGGATGAATTATTGTTTTCTTATTCGTATCCATTGCATTCATCTGATCTGACTTTATATCCATGTATCTTAAGATCATGGCAATAGATCGTTAGATTTTTAGATATTAGTAGCTCAGTTGCAGAGTCAGTAGTCAGTAGTAGCTTGAAGCTTGAAGCTTGAAGCTGAAAGCTCGAAGCTCGAAGCTGAAAGCTCGAAGCTCAAAGCTGAAAGCTCGAAGCTCAAAGCTCGAAGCTGAAAACTCGAAGCTCAAAGCTCGAAGCTGGAAGCTCGAAGCTGAAAGGAGAAGTTACTCTCTCTTTTGCGACATAACCAAATAACCAACAGAATTAGTTAAACATCATATTTTAAATGACTTAGGGGTTTTGTTTGATAAAAGATGTAAAAATGAATCATATGACACTGAAAATCTGCATTTTGACACAAACAACCATTTAAATATAAACAATTGAATCAAAGGTTCTTGAAAAAGTTTAACAGACTATTACGTCTATAAATCCGCAAATAATTTCACATTATTTGTGTCTGTTTAGCCCGGATTATTCACTGAAAAGAATTTCGACGAAGCCGAAGTCAATAATGCGGCTTAAATCATACGATCGATTCTTGCTAAAATCATAAGTGTAGGTTATGCATCTTTAGGATGAATCAAAAATATTTTGTTTTTAATACCTTTATGCTCTTTAAGTTGTTGGTTCACCAAACTATGTTTATGTGCTAAAAATAAATGATTTGAGATGCCTGAGGCATTGAACTTCAACTTAAAGGAAATATCATTTGATATATTTGAATCACTGGTACATGGTAAAACAAAATTGACTGTTTCACCTCATTACCGATGAAAGACGACTGGAAGAGCTACTGTGAAAATGAGAATTTATAGAAATACTCTCATGAATCAATACAAAACATAGTAAAAATGGAAACAATCAAAAACTGGGTCAGTAATCCTGACCAAATCATGGAAATGACACTGCAGTACGGAGGGCAACTTCTGCTGGCCATCATCACACTTATTGCAGGTCTTTGGGGCATTGGCAAGCTAATGAAGAGCATGAAAAAAAAGTTTCAGTCACGCGCACTGGATGCAGGACTGCAATCTTTTCTCCTCAGCTTGTCCGGTATCACACTGAAAATAATGCTGGTTATCAGTGTCATTTCAATGCTCGGCGTAAAAATGACCTCCTTTATTGCCGTATTAGGGGCAGCTGGCCTGGCCATCGGACTGGCTCTTAGCGGATCATTACAAAATTTTGCCGGTGGGGTTATGATACTTATATACAAGCCATTCAAAGTAGGAGATTACATTACAGCACAAGGTCATTCAGGAACTGTTAAGGAGATACAGATTTTTCATACCATTCTTAACACCCCCGACAAAAAAACCATCATTCTTCCCAATGGCCCTGTTTCCACGGGAGCAATGACCAATTTTTCAACCGAGCCTGAACGCAGGGTTGATTTTACCTTTGGGATCGGATACGGCGATGACATCGACAAAGCCAAACAAGTGATCACGGAGGTGATTGAAAGAGATGAAAGAATATTTAAAGATCCCGCTCCCTTTATCGGAGTCATAAATCTGGGAGATAGTTCTGTCGACCTGGTGGTAAGAGTCTGGGCCAGTGCTGCCGATTACTGGGGCATTTTCTTCGACATGCAGGAAACTGTAAAGAAATCCTTTGACCAACAGGGTATTTCCATTCCTTTTCCCCAGAGAGATGTTCACCTTTACGAATCCAAACAGAAAACCTGATCATTTGTTCCCATATAAAAATATTACCATGAGGATAAAAGCCCAATTCTTGTTTCTGTTGATTATATTTTTATCATCCACAGCAAAAACACAAACCCCGGAAGATACCGTTCAGCATTGGAAATCCGGTGCCATCACGAGTCTAACTTTTTCTCAGATCTCTCTTACCAACTGGTCAGGGGGAGGGAATAGTTCTGTATCCGGAACGTTTTCTTTCAGAAGTTTTTTGAATTACACCAAAGACAATAATGAATGGGAAAACACACTGGATATTGGATACGGATTGACACAGCAAGGCACTGAAAACTTTGTCAAGTCAGAAGACCGCCTGCAATTCGTTTCAAAATATGGCCGGAAAGCTTCTGAAAAGTGGTTTTATACCGCTCTGTTCGATTTTAAAACGCAATTTGACAAGGGCTATAAAGATCCGCCTGAAAATACCAATCTCACATCAAGGTTTATGGCACCAGCCTACATTTTACTTTCATTGGGTATGGATTATAAAGCGGATGACAACTTCTCCCTTTATTTATCCCCCGTTACAGGCAAAGTTACCATCGTCAACGATGATGAATTATCGGAAGACGGAGCTTATGGCGTTGAACAAGGGGAGAATATACGTTCCGAGTTCGGAACCTCACTGAAAAGCGTCTACGAAAAAGAAAACATCATTGAAAATGTTGACTTCCGCACCCACCTTGATCTTTTTTCAAACCTCTCGAACCATCCCGAAAGAATCGATGTGGAATGGGATGCCAAATTCGATTTCAAAGTCAACAGTTTTCTTTCTGCCAATGCAGGCACCACCATCATCTACGATCACGACATCAACTATATTGACAATGAGGGTATAGAACATGGACCGCGAGTCCAGTTTAAACAATTATTCGGATTTGGGATCAACTACAAATTCTAAAAAGAGATGAACACATCTTTAATGCCGGCCGAATGGCATTTTCAGGAAGCTGTTTTGCTTGCCTGGCCCCACCCGAAAACCGACTGGGGCCCTGTTCTTGGTGACGCCCGTGACTGCTTTTCACGTATCATCGATGCTGTGGCCAGGTTTCAAAGTGTCATTGTACTTCTGAACGATGAAAAGGAAGATTTTCCCTTGAACAACTTTCGCTATCCTGCGAATATTTATCCTTTTATCGTTCCGACCAATGATACCTGGGCCCGGGACTTCGGTCCTCTGGTGCTGAAAAACGGGACCCGATACAAAGTCCTGGATTTCAAATTTGACGGATGGGGACTGAAATTCGCTGCTGATAAAGACAATCTGGTAACCCGTCACTTGTTTCGTAAAAATATTTTCGCCGCTTCAGCGACCTATGAAAACCATCTCGACTTTGTACTGGAAGGCGGGAGTATTGAATCAGACGGAGAAGGGACCATTCTCACCACCAGCAAGTGTCTTTTATCGCCTAACCGGAACGGAAGTCCCGCCAGAGAAAGAATTGAAGACGAGATCAAAACCCGGCTCGGTGCCAAAAGAGTCTTGTGGATTGACCACGGCCATCTGGCAGGCGACGATACCGACAGCCACATCGATACTCTTGCGCGTTTTTGCAATTCTGAAACCATTGCCTATGTAAAATGTGATGATCCGGACGATAATCATTTTGATGATCTGAGAAAAATGGAACAGCAATTAAAGGAGTTCATTACCGCAGAAGGACATCCATATAACCTGATACCACTTCCCATGGCAGAACCTGTGAAAGAAGAAGGCTGCCGGCTTCCGGCTACCTATGCCAATTTCCTTATCATCAATGGTGCTGTTCTGGTTCCCTTTTACGGCAGTTCAAAAGATGCTCTGGCAAAGGAAGCGCTTAAGGAAGGTTTTCCTGAGCATGAAATCATTGGCATCGATTGCCGGCCTTTGATCAGACAACACGGATCCCTGCATTGTGTGACGATGCAATTCCCCAAAGGAGTTCTAAACAAAAAAACCATAAGAAGCGTTACTCAAAAAAATCCTAATCATGCTCAGAACAGGCCTTATTCAGCAAAGTAACACCGCCAGTATTGAAGATAACATCAACCGGCTGGAGAAAAACATCCGTCATCTGGCCGGAAAAGGTGCTCAGCTTATTGTCATGCAAGAGTTGCACAACAGCCTTTATTTTTGTCAAACCGAAGAAACAGAGGTTTTCAATCTTGCTGAGCCCATTCCGGGACCATCCACCGACCGGTTTGGGGCACTGGCGCGGGAACTTGGTGTGGTGGTTGTTTCATCTCTTTTTGAGCAACGCGCTCCCGGCCTTTATCACAACACGGCCGTGGTATTTGAAAAAGACGGGAGTATAGCCGGCAAATACCGTAAAATGCATATTCCCGACGATCCGGCCTACTACGAAAAATTTTACTTTACGCCCGGTGATATGGGATTCAAGCCCATCAACACCAGTGTTGGCAAATTGGGTGTTCTTGTTTGCTGGGACCAGTGGTTTCCCGAAGCCGCGCGGCTGATGGCCATGCGGGGAGCCGACATGCTTATCTACCCCACCGCCATTGGATGGGAATCAACCGACAGCAAGGAAGAAAAAGACCGGCAAAAAGAAGCATGGTCCATCGCACAACGTGCCCATGCTGTAGCCAACGGTATCCCGGTGGTTTCGGTCAACCGGGTGGGACATGAGTCCGATCCGTCGGATGCCACAGGTGGCATTCATTTCTGGGGCAAAAGCTTTGTGGCCGGACCACAAGGTGAGATCCTGGTTGAAGCCCCCACAGGGGAAGAAAGCAATCTGATTGTGGATATTGACATGAAACGCACTGAAGAAGTTCGCCGGATATGGCCGTTCTTCCGCGACCGGCGTATTGATGCGTATGAAGGAATAACGAAACGGTTTTTAGATCAATAGTTCGTTAAAAGAAGTCTAAACGCAGAGACGCAAAGATTTAATTATCAGAGAATTGATATCAACTTGCATTGTGATGCAAAAATCTTATTATCAATCACTTGAAAAAGTTTAACGAAGTATTTCAGATTAGACAAGTATTCAAATGTCAGCTCCTGGTCCTCCGAGCTCATAGGATAAAACATCTTTCAGCACAATACCCCGGGGAGAAACTTCAGCCTGAACAGGGATGATTTCAATCCCCATATCCACTGCTTTTATCAGGGTATCTGAATAGTCAGGATCAATGCTTCGGGCAGGGGCAAAAATCTCTACATCCATACGCTGAATAA
>JAWOCV010000139.1:0-12508 GCA_046483585.1 Marinilabilia sp. | reverse complement strand
TATCCCATGACATCCTGGGCTTGTTTTACAGCCAGTCTATTGTACTTCACATATTCTCTGGCATTCGTATAATCCATGGGGTCTTCACGACGTTTGTTGTTGGTGAGTTTGGTCCGGAAAGTAACATTGGTTTTTCCTTCTTTTCCGCTTTTTGTGGTCACCAAAATCACCCCGTTTGCAGCTCTGGCTCCGTAAATGGCTGTTGATGCCGCATCTTTAAGGACTTCCATGGATTCGATGTCATCAGGGTTGAGGGCATAAAATGAACCCGGAACCCCATCAATCAGGATCAATGGCGTACCAGAACCTTCGAAGCTGGTCCCTCCGCGAAGTGTCATGTCTGGCGTGGATCCCGGTTGCCCGGTGGTTTGGGTCACGTTCAGTCCGGCCACGGTTCCCTGCAATGACGTTGCTGCATTGGTTGTGGGAGCACTCTCCAGGGACTTCGTGTCCACTTTGGATATGGAGGTGGTCATCTGGTTCCGGGTTTGTGTTCCGTATCCTGTTACAACCACTTCATCCAGTTTCTTTACTTCCGGGTTGAGCGTAACATTGATTGTTTCCTGATTTTCCACTTCCACTTCTTGAGAGATGAAACCGATAAAGGAAAATACCAATGTTTGCCCGGGGTCTACTTCTATTTCATATAGCCCATCAGTATCGGTTATGGTTCCCTGTGTGGTGCCCTTTACCGATACTGTGGCCCCGGGCATGGGCTCCTGTGTCTCACCGTCGGTTACTTCACCGGTGATGGTGGTTTGTGCCTTTGCAATGCCGCTGCTTAAGAAGAGCAGTGACAGGAATAAGGCCATTTTTCGTGTTAGATGCTGTACTTTCATAGATTCTCTCTTTTGTGTTTATGTCATACATAAGAATTGTCAAAAGTATTTAAAACATGGTGTACTTTCCAAATTTTTTTTAAAGATTTGTAGAAAAAATTTTTCAGAGCCATATTCGAAATAGTAAGAGAACCTATGGAAGAGTTTAAGAATGAGTTTTCTACGGTAGATACCCGTAGCCTGGTTGACAAAGTTGAAATGACTTTGATCGATTATTTGATCCGAAAAGAGTTAAAACCCGGCGATAAAATTCCCAAAGAGATAGAATTGGTTGAGGCTTTAGGCGTAAGTCGCACGGTTGTGAGGGAGTCTTTGAACCGGTTAAAGACCATCGGTCTGATCGAATCGGTGAAACACCGAGGGGCGGTTATAAAAAGCCCCGATCTTTTGCAGCTCTTCAAGAAAGCTATGATCCCTGGTGTTTTGGATCGCAGTACTTTGCGTGATGTGTTTGAGTTTCGGCTCACACTTGAAATCGGAATGGCCGATTTTGTTTTTCTCCGGAAAACAGACCGGGATATAGAAGAATTATACGAAATTGTTTCCCAGGAGCCCGAATCCAGTGAAAGCGTCTTGTTTGAGATCGACCACGAGGTGCGGTTTCACAGTAAATTGTATGGCATAACCGGCAATCAGACCATGATGAATTTTCAGAATCTGCTCCTTCCGGTTTTCAGTTATGTGTACGAATCCAAATTGATTGAACGCCCCATTGAGAAAAAACGATACATGTCACACAAACAATTGGTTGATATTCTCAAAGAAGGAACGGCCGATTCTTTCCGGGAGGCCATGCGCATGCACCTGGAAAACCATTTTCAGCGGTTGATGAAGGAGGAACCCAAATCTATGTGATGGCAGGCCAACAAGCACGGATTGCCTTCGATGAGGTTATTGGCAGGTGATCAAATCGCCTCATAGAATGATAAGGGCCGTCTGACAGTGTTTTCAGCAGACAGCCCCTTTGTTTTTTTACCAGTGGAATAAAGTCCCGTCCGTTTTTCTGTTGACCGGCAGACTGGCGCGTTCGTAGGGGAATTTTTCGGCTGCTTTTTCATCTATGTCCACGCCCAGACCGGGTTTTTCTTCCAGGTACATGTATCCGTCTTCAAACCAATATCCGTGGGAAAAAACCTCATTTACGATCTCTTCATGGGGCATCAGCTCCTGAATGCCAAAATTGTTGATGGCAAAATCGAAATGCAGGGCAGCGGCCATGTTGACCGGGGATAAGTCTGTAGCCCCGTGAAAACCGGTTTTGATGTGATAGAACGATGCAAAGGCGGCCACCTTCTGAAGATGTGTCAATCCACCGCCATGTACGATAGGCATGCGAATAAAATCGATCAGCTGCTCAGAAATGAGAGTGGTATAATCATAGACGGAGTTGAATACTTCACCAATGGCAATCGGGGTGGTGGTGTGTTGCCGAACCAATCTTAGTCCTTCCTGCAGTTCTCCTGCAACAGCATCTTCCATCCAGTAAAGATGGAATGGCTCAAGTTCTTTTCCCAATCTGCCTGCTTCAATGGGTGTCAGCCGGTGATGAACATCATGCAGCAGAAGAAGGTCTTCACCAAAGTGTCTCCTGACCTCACTAAACAGTTTAGGTGCCCAGTTTAGGTATTTGCTAGTATCCCAATGGTCCTCTTTTGGCAATCCTTTACCCGCTGGTTCGTATTTTTCTCCCTTTTTGGCTACTCCATAGGTGTGCTCGAGTCCTGGAATGCCGCTCTGAACGCGAATAGCTTTGAATCCCCGTTCCATTTCATGGGCGACACTTTCAAGGGCATGATCGAGATCCGTTCCGTTGGCGTGGGCGTAAACCATAACCCCGTTCCGGCTTTTGCCTCCCAGAAGATTGTATACGGGGGTGTTGAGCATTTTTCCTTTGATGTCCCAAAGGGCCATGTCAATGGCTGATAAGGCCGTCATATTTACCGCTCCGCGTCTCCAGTAAACACCCCGATAGAAGTAGTGCCAGATGTCCTCAATGTTTCGGGGATCTTTTCCAATCAGAGCAGGAATGCAATGCTCTTTGAGGTATTCGGCAACAGCCAGTTCACGGCCGTTTAATGTGGCATCGCCCAGTCCATATATGCCCTGGTCGGTAAATATTTTTAATGTGACGAAATTCCTGCCGGGGGAACAAACGATCACTTTGGCATCGGTTATTCTCATAATAAATAGAGTTTTAATGGTTTGCTTGTTCCGATCAGAGATGAATATGAATGATTATTCTTTTTAACAATAGATCGTTAGATTTTTAGATTTAAGATTTAAGATGAATCATATGATGTTGATAATCCGTATTTTATCACAAAGAATGCTTCAATTTTAAACAATTGAATAACAAATACTTACAAAAGCTTAACGGACTATTGATTTTAAAATCCGATGGAATTTCCCCCATCTACAGGCAGGACTGTTCCTGTAATGTAACTGGCGGCATCGGATACCATAAACAGGGCGGCTGCCCCAACTTCTTCGGGCTGGCCCATTCGTCCCATTGGTGTTCGGGAAAGGACTTTTTGTTTACGTTCCGGGTCGCTGTCCAGGGCTCCTGCTGACATTTTTGAATAAATGAATCCGGGTGCAATCGCATTCACCCGGATGCCCTTTGGAGACCATTCTACGGCCATGGCACGGGTCATCCCTTCCACGGCTGTTTTGGCCGCCGTATAAGCCATCACCTGGGGAATGCCATATTTCGCTGCCATTGAGCTGATGTTCAGAATTACCCCGGAACCGTTTGGGATCATTTTTCTGGCCACTTCGCGGGATAAAGCAAATACAACATTCTGGTTGATCTGGATGACTTTCCGGAACTCTTCATCGGTCACCTCCAGGGCTTCTTTTTTATGATGAACTCCGGCATTGTTGACAAGGATGTCGAGGAAGCCGTATCGTTCGTCGAGTTTATTTATGAAAGATGGAAGTTCCTCAAAGTTCGATAGATCGAAAAATTCGTATGCACATTTTTCGCCGAATTCCTGTTGGGCAGCTTCCAGATTTTCTTTGTTGCGATCAATGATAATGGTAAATATACCGGCATTGGCAAAGGCCTGGGTGATCGCTTTCCCTAGTCCGGTTGTTCCGCCTGTTACAATGGCTGTTTTTTGCTTATTGTCTGATGTCATAAATCTCATTTTACTGGATTGATTGATGTTTTATTTTTGTTTTCTGCAGATGATGACAATAGTCCGTTAAACTTTTGTAATAACTGATAATTCCATTGGTTAGAATATTGATGTCTTTGTGTTAACAATACTCCGTTAAATTTTTTCACGTAACTCGTTATTAAGTGTTTATGAAATAAAGAGGCAAATCATAACTCTCTCATAATAAAAACTTTGCGTCATGGCGTCTTTGCGTTTAGCCTTTTTTTACGGACCATTGTGTTAAAATTCAGTCTTATACATGTTTTCTTACATCTTTTATCTAACAAAACATGTAAACAACCGAATTTCAGTCATATACATTTTTGTTGGTTCTTTGGTTATGTCGCAAAAGAGAGCAACCTTTCTCTTCAGCTTTGAGCTTTCAGCTTCGAGCTTTGAGCTACTACAGACTCTGCGACTGAGCTACTTTTATCTAACAAAATATGTAAACAACCGAAATTCAATCATATACATTTTTGTTGGTTCTTTGGTTATGTCGCAAATGAGAGAGCAACTTTGCCTTCCAACTTCGAGCTTTCAGCTTCGAGCTTCGAGCTTTCAGCTACTACTGACCCTGCGACTGAGCTACTTTTATCTAACAAAATATGTAAACACCCGAAATTCAATCATATACATTTTTGTTAGTTCTTTGGTTATGTCGCAAAAGACAGCAACCTTTCTCTCCAGCTTCGAGCTTCGAGCTTCGAGCTTTGAGCTTCCAGCTTTGAGCTTCCAGCTTTCAGCTACTACTAACTCTGCGACTGAGCTAAGAGCTAACAGCTAACAGCTAACAGCTAACAGCTTCCAGCTTCCCCGCGGCTTGGATACTTTTATCTAACACTAGAAATCTAACGATCTATTGTGTCCTCCTGAGACAAAATTCAGGAGACAAATAAAGTTATGTGATTACATGGGGCAAAGTTAACAAATTAGGAGTATACCTGCGTTCATTGCTCCCTTTTTCAGCAATCATCATCTTTATGGAATCAAAACACCAAATTCATTTGGCGAAAGTAAAGGGTTTCTCATATCTTTGCCCGCGAAACCAGAAAAGGAAAAGAAGTGGGACGTTCAAGAAAAAAGAAACCAGTGCTCGAGCGGCTGGTCATTGATGATGTAGCTGCCGAAGGAAAGGCCGTCGGACGGATCAATGACACTGTGGTATTTGTGCCTTTGGCAGCCCCGGGCGACGTTGTAGATGTTCAGGTTACAAAAAAGCGCAAGAAATATTACGAAGGCCGGCCCGTGCGTTTTCATCACTTGTCGGAAATGCGAACAGAGGCTTTTTGTAAGCATTTTGGTACCTGTGGCGGTTGCAAATGGCAGCATCTCCCGTATAAAGAACAACTCAGGTTCAAACAAAAAGAAGTTGAAAACAACCTCCGGCGGATCGGCAAAATAGAATTACCCGCGATCAACCCCATATTGCCTTCTCCCGAAGAGCGGTTTTACCGCAACAAACTTGAGTTTACTTTTTCGAACAAACGCTGGCTTTCAGAAGAAGAACTGGCGTCAGATGAGATCATTGAAAACAAGAATGGTCTGGGCTTTCACATCCCCGGGATGTTCGACAAAGTGATCGATGTCGATGAATGTTACCTGCAACGGGAACCTTCCAACAAAATACGCCGGGCTGTTCGTGATTTTGCCCTGAAAAACAACTGGACCTTTTTCGATCTCCGCAATCACGAGGGATTTCTTCGAACCCTCATCATACGGACAAGTTCTACGGGAGAAACCATGGTCATCGTTGTCTTTTTCAGTGATGATGAAGAAAAACGTGGCGAACTCTTCAACTACCTGGAACAACAATTCCCCGAAGTCACCTCGTGGATGTATGTGATCAATCCCAAGGCCAACGACACCATTACAGATCTGGAAGTTCATCGGGAGAAAGGCCGGGATCACATTTTTGAAGAAATGGAGGGATTAAAGTTCAAGATCGGTCCCAAATCATTCTACCAAACCAATTCAAAACAGGCGTATAATCTTTATAAGGTGGCCCGGAATTTTGCTGATCTTACCGGGAATGAAACCCTTTATGATCTGTACACAGGGACCGGCACCATTGCCAATTTTATGGCGCCTAAAGCCAAAAAAGTCGTGGGCATTGAATATGTCCCCGAAGCCATTGAGGATGCTCATGAGAACTCAGTGATCAACGGCATTAACAACACCCGTTTCCTGGCCGGAGACATGAAAGACATTCTGAATTATGATCTGTTCCAGAAAGAGGGGTTCCCCAACGTCATGATCACGGATCCACCGCGAGCCGGGATGCATGAAGACGTGGTTCGTACCATTCTTAACACCGCACCGGGAAAGATTGTGTATGTGAGTTGCAACTCAGCCACCCAGGCGCGCGACATTCAACTTCTTGATACCCGTTACCGGGTAACGGCCATTCAACCGGTGGATATGTTTCCCCACACCCATCACGTGGAAAATGTGGCCCTGCTGGAACGACGGTAACAAGACATTTCATTTCTGAACTTTTTTGTCAACTGCGCTGTTTTCTCACTAAAAAAACGCAATGATAGCAATTCTCTCACCCGCCAAAAAACTGGATTTTAAAAAGGATCTGCCTTTTACAAATCAGTTCACCCAGATACATTTCCCCGGGGAGGCCAGTCAATTGGTGGACCATCTCAGGCATTATTCGCCCAAAGAACTGATGAACCTTATGAACATCAGCCACAAACTGGCCACGTTAAACGCGGATCGTTTTCACCAGTGGCACTGGCCCTTTGATGAGACGGAAGGGCGCCCGGCTGTCTATGCTTTCAATGGCGAAGCTTACAATGGACTGGATGCTTATACATTTGACCGGAATGAGATGATTTCGGCCCAAAAACAACTCCGGATATTATCGGGCCTATACGGACTTTTGCGACCACTTGATCTGATACTTCCATACCGCCTGGAAATGGGAACAAAACTTGAAACGAAAGCAGGAAACAACCTTTATCAATTCTGGGGAGACAAAATAACGGAACGACTCAACAACGATCTGGAAGAAAATGAACATAAAGCCCTGATCAATCTAGCCAGTCAGGAATACTTCAAAGCCATCAGCCCCGGGCATATCACCCAACCCCTCATCACACCGGTTTTTAAAGAATACAAGAACGGAACCTATAAGGTCATCAGCGTCTATGCCAAAAAAGCCCGCGGCATGATGGCCCGATTTATAATAAAAAACCAACTAACAGATCCCGAAGATCTTAAAGCTTTTGACATGGACGGCTATCATTTCAATAACGAGCTGTCAGGAGATCACGAGTTGGTTTTTACCCGTCATTAAAACAAAATTCATTGATAATCATTATGATCACTCTGAAGAGCATAATATCACCCTTTAAAATTAACATTTATTACTGAAAAATCCCGCATTTTTCCTTATCTTTTGATAAAACAAAAGCCAATTTCATTATGAGCAATGAACATTATATTGAACGCTATGGGAATCTGCTGAAACAGGAGACCTTGCGCACCCTGGAGGACAAAATCTGGCCCAACACTTTTGTGCTTGAGGCTCCCGAACCTTTTCCGGGTTTTTTCAACTATTACTCAGACCATCCGGTGGACTGCAAACCACTTTACATATACCTGGTTCTGAAAAAGCTGTATTCACTTGAAGAAATTACCCGTGCCACTCAAAATATACAGAAATATTTTGACGGAAATTTTAACGCCACTCCGGGTGTAGTCAATATTTACAACAAAAAGTTCGATGTCATAAGGGTCCGGCACCTTGACAGTTTTTCACAGATATGTGATCTTCAGGCCAGCTATATGGATCAGGGCATTGAATTCAGAAGTAAACCCAATCGCCCGCTTGAAGGGCCCGCCATCATCAGGATTAAAAAATTCTTCATCCTGGAGGAGGTGGAAACTGATGTATTCTTTGATGCCACCGAAAGAGATCACGGGTATTTTATCATCCCACATCAACTGACATGGAAACATTTCGAGGACATTACCCGCCGTGTGAAATACAACTGGGACAGACCGCTGTTCGATGCGGCCATCGGTCATTTTCATGTTAATTTTGGGATCCGGGATATGATCCGTATTTATTACCATGACATGAACAAGGACTACCTGTTGGAAGCCAGAAAGAAATATCTGGATCGCATCAAGTAAATTTTATCAGGTTACAGATCTTTTTTAAACATGCAACGATACCTGACAATCATATTCCTGGTGGTTCTGCTACTGGCGGGCTGCCAATCATCCCCGGACACTAAACTATCCTCAGGCCGGCTTATTGACATAGACAGTACAACCACTGCCAATCCCGAAACAGAGGCCTTCATTGAACCATTAAGGGACTCTGTTGAGGCGGTCATGAACGAGGTCATCGGCAAATCCACCGATAAAATGGTTCCCCGCAAACCGGAGACCCCGCTTTCAAACTTTGTGGCCGACCTGATCCGTGAAGCCGCAGCAGAAGAGATCAATGAAATGGAGATCAAAGACTTGCCGGTAATCGCGGTTATCAATATCAAAGGATTACGGGCTCCCCTGCCCGAAGGAGAAATTGAGGTAAAAGATATCTTTGCCCTGATGCCTTTCGAAAACCAAATGGTTATTCTGGAGCACACAGGTGAAGAGATCAGGGACCTTTTTCGTCACATGGGCGAAAGCAACGGCGACGGACTATCAGGAGGGGCTTTCATTTTCAGCGGGGGAGCGGTTAAAAAAGCCCGTATCAACGGTCAGCCCCTCAACGAAGAATCAAATTATTATGTAGCCACATCCGATTATCTGGCCGAAGGCGGAGATCATTACGATATTTTCTCACAAGCCTCGGAAAAACACATCTCTTCGGGTAAAATCAGGGACCTTATCATTGATCACATCAGGGATCTCACAGAAAAAGGCAAACCGATCACACCATTGGAGGAAAACCGCATTACCATTAAATGATTGTGCCATGCATCGACCAGACCGCAGACATTTTATAAAGATCCTTGCCGCGGGAAGCCTCGCCGCCACGTTCCCTTTTGTTCTGAAAGCCGACAGTCAGAAACAAAACACCCTCACTATTCTTCACACCAACGATGTACACAGTCATCTGGACCCGTTTCCGGCAGATCATCCCAGTTTTCCCAACATGGGCGGTTTTGCCCGCCGAAGCACCCTGATTGGAAAGCTACGGAAAGAACAGCCTCATCTTTTGCTATTAGATGCAGGGGACATTTTTCAGGGTACACCATATTTCAATTTTTTCGGCGGAGAACCGGAATTCAAGCTCATGTCGAAAATGCAATACGATGCAGCCACCATCGGAAACCATGAATTTGACAATGGGTTGGAACACCTTGCCCAACAGATGCAGTATGCAGACTTCCCTTTTATTTGCACCAATTACCGGTTCGGAGAAACCATTCTTAAAGACAAAACCAGATCCTGGAAAGTGATCGAAAAAGGCCCTTTCAGAGTGGGATTGATCGGACTTGGTATTAACCCGTCAGGATTGGTTTCACCTGCCAATTACAAAGGAATGGAATGGCAGGATCCATCCATTTCCGGCGAAGAAACTGCCCGGTTTTTGAAGGAAGAAAAAAAGTGCAACCTTGTGATCGCACTTTCCCATCTGGGACTTGATACAACATCCCAGAGATCCGAATCTGATATAAAAGTGGCCTCTGAAACCTCATCCATAGATGTTATCATCGGAGGCCATTCACATACCTTCCTGGACCAACCCGAAATTGTTGAAAACAAAACCGGCCGTAAAGTGATCATCACTCAGGCAGGCTGGGGTGGCGTTAAACTAGGGCAACTCACCTTCACTTTACAAAAACGCAACCTCTCATTTACTGCAGCCCAACACGATATCGCCTGACTTCGACAATAACGGAACCGGACCTCCATCCACGTGTAAGTATCAGGTCAATTACCTATTCAATCGGCAACTGCCGCTTGAAAGATTCATCCAGGGATATAATGGTTTCTGTTGAAGAAATGCCCGGAATGTTTTGTAACCGGTCGTGAAGGATGCGTTTCAAATGTTCATTGCTTTTGGCGAAGATCTTAATGAACATGGCATATTCACCGGTGGTATAATGACACTCCACCACTTCCGGTATCTCTTCCAGCATCTTCACCACCTTGTCGAACAGACTGGCTTTTTTCAGAAATATCCCCATAAACGCACAGGTGTGATAGCCTATTTTGCTGGGATTAATTATAAACTCGGAACCTTTAATAACGCCCATATTCATCAGCCTCTGTATCCGCTGGTGAATAGCTGCACCTGACACTTTACACTCCCGGGCTACCTCAAGAAAAGGAATTCGGGCATTATGTGTAATCATCGACAATATTTTCTTGTCGAGGCTATCAATTTGTAAATTGCTCTCCATAATTAAAATGACAAATATTAGAAATTAAAAGTATTTTTGCTCTTTTATTAATGATTGTTGACGAAATTACCATTTTTCATCCAACGATCCAATAAAATAGCATCAAAAATCTGCTCTTATAATTTTTCAGATTATCTTTTTACTTTCAATTTTATATTTTTCCTGCCAATGTCTGAATATCATCCCCGCTGGGATATTGGAAGATCCTTAACTCAAAAAGGGGAACAATGGCCAGGATATGGTCAAATACATCGGCCTGAACCTCCTCATATTTCGCCCACTCCTGCTCCCGGGAGAAGGCGTACACCTGAAGAGGAATCCCTTTTTCAGCAGGCTCCAGATGGCGCACGATCAATGTCATCTTTTCGTTAATGCGGGGATGATTGATCAGATAATTCTCGAGGTACTTACGGAATATCCCAAGATTGGTCATGCGTCTTCCGTTCACAGGAAGTGATTCATCAATATCATGGTTTTTGTTATAATCTTCAATCTCTTTTTGCCGTTGTTCAACGTAATCTCTCAGATGGTGTATCTTTTTAAAATGCTCCAGCATCCCGGGTGTACAAAACTTCACACTATGGGTGTCTATATAAACCGAACGGGCAATACGCCGCCCTCCTGATTCCTCCATTCCACGCCAGTTGATAAACGAACTGGAAACCATGGCATAAGTAGGAATGGTGGAAATGGTTTTGTCCCAATTTGTGACCTTCACCGTATTGAGGGTGATCTCCAGAACCGTACCATCGGCATTGTGGCTGGGCATGGAGATCCAGTCCCCAACCTTCACCATGCGATTAACCGAGAGCTGCACTCCGGCCACCAGCCCGAGTATGGAGTCACGAAACACCAGCATAAAAACAGCTGCAAGCGCGCCCATCCCAGCTATTATGGAGGTCACTCTCACTTCAGAAATAATGGAGACCGCTATTAAAACCCCGACAACAACGGTCAAAAGTTGTATAACCTGAAGATAACCCTTTATTGGCCGTTCATAGGCAAAAGGAAAAGTATTGTAGATGTCTTCTACAGCATTCAGAAACGACTGAAATGCCATCACTATGACCACTATAAGATAGAGCGAAACAATATTATGAAAAATGGTCAAATGGTCAGGAAACTTCCCCCAGAACAGATCTGAAAGCACATAGATTATCAACACAGGGGCAAGATGCGCCAGGCGGTGAAAAACTTTCCGGCTGACCAGGTAATCATCCAGCTTTGAGCGACTCTTCCTCACCATCTTAATGATGGAATAAACAAGCACACGTCGGGCCAGAACATATCCCCCCCAGGCCAGGGACAACATTATAAGTACCGATATAAAAAAAACAAGGACTGAAGTCCAGAATTCCGACACGTTCAACAAATCGAGTTGAGAAGTCAGCCACTCTGTATACCAATTAGATTCTGATCTTATCTGGTCCATATTGAAAATTGACAATGTTTTTATATATATTTGTTATATCGCAATAGTCCGTTACATTTTTGCAAGTGTATGTTATCAATAGTTCGTTAAACTTTTACAATAAGCTGTAGATCAATTGTTTCTGATCAAAATCTTGTGTTTGATAAAACACAGTATATCAGGCCTATACGAATTATCTTACATCTAACATCTAAAAATCTAACGGTCTATTGTGTTATTCATTCGTAAATAATTAATTTAAGTATTTGGTCGAATGGAACTTGCATGCAATGAATTATACACATTCTGTTGTGACAACCTTTGCCATGCTCGTTTCATTCGTTTAATGGCACTCCGTTTGCCACCATCCCAAAGGGAAAGAAACGTTTCCCGTACCTGTTACAATTTGTTAACCCTCCCCCGCGGGGACAAATCAAAGACTAATTTTTTTTAAACACCAAATGGATTACAATTCAAACCGAAAAAAACTGGTTTTACCTGAATACGGGCGTCATATCCAGAAAATGGTAGATTACGTCTGTACCATTGAAGACCGTGAAGAAAGAACACGCTATGCCAAAGCCATCATTGGCGTGATGGGAAATCTTTTTCCACACCTGCGTGATGTGAGTGATTTCAAACACAAATTGTGGGATCACCTGGCCATTATGTCGGATTTCAAACTAGACATAGATTTTCCTTATGATCCCCCTGCGCCGGAAA
>JAWOCV010000092.1:0-18388 GCA_046483585.1 Marinilabilia sp. | reverse complement strand
GTTGTTCACATGTTTTGTTAGATAAAAGTATCCAAGCCGCGGGGAAGCTGGAAGCTGTTAGCTCTTAGCTCTTAGCTCTTAGCTCTTAGCTGTTAGTAGCTCAGTCGCAGAGTCAGTAGTAGCTCGAAGCTCGAAGCTGAAGAGAAAGGTTGCTCTCTTTTGCGACAGAACCAAAGAACCAACAAAAATGTATAGGATTGAATTTCGGTTGTTTACATGTTTAGTTAGATAAAAGATGAATCGTATGTTGTTGATAATCCGTATTTTAATACAAATATCAATTTTAAATAATTGAATAACAAATACTTATAACAGTTTAACGGATTATTGCAGTATAGAATTTTATTTTTTCAGGTCGGATGAATCTCGTCCCTGCCTGCCCCGATTTATCGGGGAGTAATCGGGGCTCGTTTCATATAATAAAATATAATCCCGTATCATCGGGAAAAATGCATGACCTGAAAAATTTTATAAATTATGCAAACATCATTATTGCAAACCATTTGACTTATGGAAACACCTCAAATAATCTGGACCATCATTCCAACCATCCTGATCGCTGTTTTCACATTAGTTATGATCAGGTGGTTCCTGAACCATGAATCAAAACGGCGCCGTCAGGAGTTCATGATGCAGAATAGCCAGACCGTTCTCCGTCACAGGCTTCAGGCTTTTGAACGTTTCACACTTTATCTGGAACGGATTTCTCCGGAATCCCTGGTCCTGCGTAAACAAGGCAGAGATATGAATGCCTTCCAGCTTCAAAATCATCTTTTAAAGACCATCCGCAGCGAATTTAACCACAATATGGCCATGCAGATATATGTTCCCCGTGAGACCTGGGAACTCATAAAAAAAGCTCGAGAGGAGGTTGTTCGCCTGGTTAACACTTCAGCCACTAAGGTCCCTCCAAGTGTGCCTTCCTTTGAACTGGGGCGCCGCATCATAGAAGATGCCGGAGAGACCACGAATCAGTCGATCCGTAAAGCTCTGGATGCCATCAGTAATAACGTTGAAGAAATGGGCCTGAGATGAAACCATAGGTCAATCTGATCATCATCTGAAAAGAAAAAGGCCATCCCCGCAAAAGTGGGGACAGCCTCGGTCTTAAAGGAAAGGAAAAGAAGCTTTTTAATTTCTTTCTGCTTTCAGCTTCTCCGCAAGCAATTTACCCATTGTACGACACTCATCGTACTTTTGTTTCTTTAAAGTGTGTTTTTCTTCAACCGGATTGCCAATTATTTCCCATTTCAGCGTCTCACCAAACTCTTTGAGACGTTTGACAACGGTTCCGGCCCAGGTAAAAGATCCCAGAATGCCAAGATAATGGTCTTTTATTCCCATGTGGCGTAATTTATTGACCAGGGATTCCATATTGGGATGCAATTCGTTGCTATAGGTTGAACTGCCCAAAACCACTCCTTTGTACTTAAAAATATCGGAAATGATGTATGAAGAGTGGGTTTTGGATACATCATACATTCTGATCTCTTTTATGCCTTCTTCAGCTATGGCACGTGCCGTAACTTCCGCCATCTCCTCCGTATGGCCATACATGGAAGCAAAAGCGATCACCACGCCTTCGCGGGTCTGAAAACGGCTCCATTCATCGTACATTTTAAGTACTTCGGGAATATTTGCCCGGATGACCGGTCCGTGGGTTGAGGCAATAATCTTAATATCGAGCCCGCCAAGTTTCTCAAGTGTTTTTTGAACAGGGCTCCCGTATTTCCCGACAATATTGGAATAGTAACGCCGCATTTCGTCATGGAAATACGAAAAATCCATTTCATCATCAAAAATACCACCATCAAGAGTACCAAAACTTCCAAAAGCATCGGCCGAAAATAAGATCTTCTGAGATTGTTCATAGGTGACCATCGTTTCGGGCCAATGCACCATGGGGGCCATATAAAACTGCAATCTGTGTGTCCCCAGATCTAGTTCATCCCCCTCTTTAACCTCGACCAAATGGTCGGTTATACCGAAAAAACCTTCAATCATTGGCATGGTCTTTTTGTTTCCAACAATTTTTACATTCGGGTACAGTTGTCTGATGATATTCACCGACCCGGCATGATCGGGCTCCATGTGGTTGATTATAAGGTAATCGACAGGACGGTCGCCAAGTACTGAACGAACTTTTTTCAGGAACTTTTCCACTTGTCCGATCTCCACTGTATCGAGCAGGGCCACCTTCTCGTCCATAATGAGGTAGGAATTGTATGCCACCCCTCTGGGCAAGGGCCACATGTTTTCAAAGAGTTCAGTCCGGCGGTCGTTGACACCAACATAAAATACTGAATCTGATAGATGGACAGGTTGGTACATATGTATCAAGTAATTTTCAGGTTATTGTTTTCGTATAAGTAGCCAAACATCACTGTATTCGGGATATTTCCTGCGAATGGAAGAAATATTTCCGCGTGCAGGGGCTTCTTCATCATAAGCTGCCACCGATACTCTGAACAAACCGTTTTCATTTTCCAGAATGACCGGCACAAATCCCTCATCAATAAGGTCTTCCTTATAAGAAGTGGCATTATCGTAAAACCGGAATGAACCGATAATGACATAATAACGATAAACGCTCTCGTCCTCCTCGTCCACATCCACCGACCTTACTTTCTCTTCCCTCACAACAATGTCGTCTTCCTTATCTTCATCTTCTTCCTCATCCTCACGTACTTCAATTCCATCGTCTTTATCACCATTGGCATATGGTGATTCATCCATCTTGCTTGAACCTTTGCGCAACGAAGCACATGAAGACATCACCACCAGGGCGATCAAAAAAATAACAGCTTTTCTTATCATGGTTTCAATATTGGTTGATAAAGGGCACTTATATTTTTAGGAAAGTGCTAAAACGGCATCAAAATTGCGAAAAATAATGAACGAAAGCAAACTAAAACAACCCGCGGAGGATCATTTGAATTATAAGTTTTATTTTTGCGGTTTTATTTGTTATCAACAGTTTGTTAAACTTTTGCAAACAATTCAAGATCAGACATCTATATTTTAAAACCTGATCCGGATAAAATTTGCATTTTAAGGTCTGATGCCTGCCTGCCGGCAAACAGGGAACCCGCCTGACTGAAGTTTATACATATTCTTTTCCCGGATGGTCAGGACAAGATTTGACAAACCTAGTCATGCTCGTTTCATTGTGTTAAAATACAGGTTTTCAGTGTTGTACGATTTATGTTAAATCTAAATTCTAAAATTCTAACGATCTATTGTGATATCTCATGGCCATAAAGCACATGCATAAAAAAAGAAAGAAAACCACACGGAATATGTTTCGCATCATTGGCGTGTTTGCCTTAATTATTGTCATTGGTGGATATTTTTTCCTGAATCTCAGGAATAAAGTATTTGCATCAAATGTGGAAATTAAAGACCGTGATACAGCCAATCTTTATATACCAACAGGTTCAACCTATGAGGAAGTTACCGGACTTCTTGAAGTCTCAGGGCATCTTAAAGATCTGGATGATTTTAAATGGGTGGCCGAAATAAAGGACTATCCAGGGAATATTGAACCCGGCCGTTATGTTCTTCACGATGGTATGAACAACAACGAATTGGTGAACATGCTCAGAGGCGGGATGCAAACGCCCGTTAAAGTGACCTTCAACAATATCCGCACCAAAGAAGAACTGGCAGGTAAAGTTGCCGGGTCAATTGAAGCCGATTCCACCGAACTTCTGAATGCTCTGAATGATACCACTCTCCTGGAAAATTTTGGCTTTACCCCGGCCACGGTTTTTGCCATGACACTTCCCAATACATACGAAATGTGGTGGAACACCGATGCTGAAAGTTTTATTAAGCGCATGCATGAGGAATATGAAGATTTTTGGAATGAAGAACGCCGCAATGCTGCCGATTCGGTGGGCCTCACCCCAAAAGAAGTGGCAGTGCTGGCCAGCATAGTGGATGAAGAGACCATCAAAGAGGATGAAAAGCGGACCGTAGCGGGTGTTTACATCAATCGTCTTGACCAAGGTATAAAATTACAAGCCGACCCAACCATAAAATATGTCATGGGTGACTTCTCCATAAACCGTGTCCTCACCCAGGACCTGGCCACTATTTCACCGTATAATACCTACTTAAACGAGGGCCTTCCGCCTGGTCCCATCCGGGTTCCTTCCAGTGGAGGTATTGAGGCAGTGCTTGATCATGAAAACCACGATTATCTCTATATGTGTGCCAAAGATGATTTTTCGGGCTATCACAATTTTGCTGAAACGCTCCGTCAACACAACATCAATGCAAGAAAATACCGGCGTGCCCTTCAGGAACGCCGAATATGGCGTTAAATAATCTTCACCTCCGGCAGCAGTTTAATACCGAATTTGCGGAAAACATCCGTCTGGATTTTCCTGGCCAGCTGTGCGATTTCTCTTCCTGAAGCCCCCCCCATATTTACCAGAACAAGCGCCTGGGCAGAATGAACTCCTGCCCGCCCCATATTTTTCCCTTTCCATCCGGCCTGCTCAATAAGCCATCCGGCCGGAACTTTAATCATGCCACTGTCAGGCAATTCATAACCAGGCATTTGAGGCCAATCTCGCTTCAGTTCTTTATAGATATGCGGTGTAACAAAAGGATTTTTGAAGAAACTTCCTGCATTGCCTTTTTCCAGGGGATCAGGCAGTTTCGAACGACGTATGTCAATAACAGTCCGGCGAACATTATTCAAATTAATCTGTCCCCGACGCTCAACCGATTCTTTTAAAGAACCATACCCCAGGCAGAAATCGTGACGACGTGAAAGTCGCAATGTTACAGAGGTGATCACCGTTTGATCGCGAAGCGGCCCCTTAAAGATGCTGTAACGGTAATCAAAATGACAGTCGTCACCCGACAAGCGGAATGATTCTCCATCATCAAGATAAATCCCCTCCACATATTCCACCATTTCTGATATTTCTACTCCATAAGCTCCGATATTCTGAACTGGAGCAGCTCCTGCCGAACCAGGAATATGAGAAAGGTTTTCTATACCGGAGAGACCTTCGGAAACAGCCCATTCAACACAATGGTCCCATACCTCACCGCAGCTAAAACGAACCCATACTTCGTCACCATTATCCCAAACGATCTCCCTCCCTTTTAAGTCCGGAAGAATGATTGTTCCGTTGAAATTTCCCGTAAACAAAAGGTTGCTGCCTCCTCCGATGACCAGGCCTTTACCGGAATCAGGGATATCGCGTGCCCAATCCTGCAGCTCACTTGTTGTATCAAACCTGTAAAACCGGGAAGTCGTAACATCGATCCCGAAAGTATTATATTGGAGTAATGAACAATTTCTGGAATATTGCATGAAATCAGGAAATGGTTAATAATGCAAATCCTCCGGGAAAATGAATTCACTGCAGAAAATTCAGAAGGAAAGCTATGCGTTTTTTATTTCTACATGGAAACAGGGTTCAACTTCACCGGGGAATTAAGTTACTCTTTTCTTTTATCAACAGCCCGTTGGTTTTTTGTAACATTCAATAGTTCAGGCTAATAATCTATCGATCTTTTGTTTTATAGGGTTGTCCGTAATATCCTGTATTGTAATATCCGTAACGCTTATCGGCAGGATTGACGTCATTTAATACAAGTCCTACTTTTGATATCTTTTCGATTCTTAACTCTTCCATTGTTGCAGCGAAGTGTTCTTTACGTGTGAGGCCGGCCCTCACCACAAAAAGGTGACAATCACAATATTGCATCAGCATTCTGGCATCGGCCACAAGCCCGATGGGGGGTGTATCCACCACAATTACATCAAATCTGGTACGCAACAAATCAAAAAGCTCCTTCGTTTTTTCGCCGTTGATAAGCTCGGAAGGATTGGGAGGTGTTACACCCGAGGGAACGATTGACAAATTGTCGATATCAGTTGAATAAATGATGTCTCCGGCGTCGCATTGCCCGATAAGATAATTTGACAATCCCATTTGTTGTTTTTTATCGAAGATATCCGAAAGTCTGGGTTTGCGCATATCAAAACCCAGTAAAGCCACTTTCTTGCCGGTTATGGCAAATACCGACGCCAGGTTAAGTGCACAAAAAGTTTTCCCTTCTCCCGTATTGGTAGAGGTAACCAATATGGTCTGCTGGTCTTCTCCGGTCGACATGAACCGTATCTTGGTTCTCAGGGAGCGGAACGATTCGGCCATCAGGGAATTGGGCGTTTGCTGGATCACATTCTCTGTCTGCATTTTATTTCTGACAATATTGCCCATATTGGGAAAATCACCTGCCAGCAATTCCATCTCGTCACGGTCGCGCACCCTGGAATTAAGCATTTCCCGTAAACCTATAATGGCAGCCGGAAGAAGCAGGGCCAGTAAGAAAGCCTTTCCATAGTTTCCCCGTTTATCCGGTGAGACGACACCTGAAACGGATGCCTTATCCAGAATTTCATTATCAGGGACGTTCGAAGCCTTGGCGATCTGAGTTTCCGAGTTTTTCTGAAGCAGAAACGTATATATGGCATCGTTCAGATCATAAGCCCGCTCAAGTTCGAGATACTCCTTATCAAGTTCGGGAAGTTCCTCCATACGTCCCGACAATTCGGTAATATGACCGTTTATCTCCTCCTCTCTTATCTTAAGCGTTTCCATTCGTTTTTCAATGGCTTGTACCAGCATATCACTGGTCACATTCAACCGTTGCTGAAGCTCTTCATAGTAAGGATTGGAAGTTCCGGCATCTTTTTCCAGGACTTTTATCTCGGAAAAAACATCCATATACTGTCCTACAAGTTGATTGACCATACCGGCATCTTCATCGCTGTAAGCCGATAGGAGATAATCTTCACTCATCTCCCCGCTGCGAAGACGATTTTTCAGTTTACTAAAATAATCGTATTTCAAATCAAGAAGTCTGAGCTCTTTTTCTTTTTCAAAAAAATCACCTGATAATCTGGATGCAAATTCCGATGGCACCATAAACCTGTTACGTTTTCGGAAATCCATCAATTTTTGCTGGGTTTGGCTCAGAGTATCCTCTACACTTTTCAACTGCTCCTGGATAAATTTCAGAGAACGTGAAGCCATATCATTTTTCCGTTCCAGATTGTTTTCAATGATCACATCCGAAAGAACATCCAGAAATCGTTCAATTTTCCTGGGATTATGACCGGTTGAATTAATGAAAACAATTGAAGATTCTTCCCTGTAATTGTCAACCGAAACACGCGAGCGGTAGCGCCCTGTGAGTTGATCATGGGAATGAAATTTAATGAAATAGTCGCCATGCCCCTGGCTTAAAGTCTCTTCGTTGGGAACAATCCGGAAAGAAAAATGGGCATGTTCCACCTTATCTCCCGGTTCAACCTCTTTTTCAAAAGAGAAGGGACGGACTCTTTTCACATTTTCAGATTGATCAAAGCGGTGCAACACCCCGGATTCGGCAGAGGCTGATACTCTGATCCGTCCGTTTTCAAGATAACGGATGTTTATAGGTGTCTCCAGTATCTGGGGATGGTTTTCATCCATCACCACTTTAAAAGGCGCCGAATCGTAAATTTCAGTATCCTTAAAACGACCGTCGGCAAAGTACGAGATGTGAAAATCAAGTCTTTCAATGGCTTCGCGGATGGTTTTTTGCGATCGAATAATAAATGACTGGTTTTCAAGGTTTCGAACTTCAGGTGACAATCCGAATCCTTCCATCAGGTTGACATCATTTAGTACCCGGTCCGGTTCATTTTTGAGAAGCATCGTAACCGAACCCCGGTACACTGGCTGAGTATACCGATGGTAAAGATAAACCGCACCGAGAAAGAATGGAATACTAATGGCAAACAGATACCAGTGTTTCCACACCAAACGGACCATTTTTTTTATATCGGAAAAACCATCGGCTCTTCCGCCGGGGCTTCGGTTATGAACGGAAGGAGCTCCCTGAGGGTGCGTTACCATATTTTATGTCTTTTATATAATGCTGCTAAAATAACCATCAAAATTAAATATAAAAAATGTGGCTCAGGACAGTTATGAAAGATACTTACTGTTAATTCCGGCGAACAAACTGGGTCACTTTGGTAGCATTTTTCAGCAGAAGGGTGGTAACTCCGCCTATTGCATTTTCACGAAGAGCGCGAAGGTCTTCAGTAGATTTAACTATCACATTTTTCAGGGAACCATTGCTCAAACCACCCAACCGCATGCGTACCATTACTTCGGCAAGATACTCCACCCTTACAGAGGGGGTTGAAAGAGCCCTGAGCAACCATTCATAATCGGCCGAAATACGAAAATCCAGGTTGTAACGGCCTATTTCTCTAAAAAAACGGCGATCAACATAAACCGTGGGATGGGGAGGCATCCATCCCCTTTGTAAGTGTCGCTGACGAAAAGAACCGCTCCGCCAGTAGCGGACCACTTTTTCAATGTCTTCAGGACTAACATATTCCAGATCACCATATAAAATGTGAAAAGATGACTCGTTGTAGCGTTGCCTGACCATATTAAGTACTTCAGAGGAGGCAAACATATCATCGGCATGCAGAAATCCTAACACATCACCAGTTGCCAGTTCAACCCCTTTGTTCATCGCATCATAAACGCCTTTGTCCGGTTCACTAATCCATTGGTTCACCACGTCGTGATTATTTTTCAATATTTCAATGGTTCCGTCGGTGGATCCACCGTCCACAACGATATATTCAATATCGCTGCAATTCTGGCGACGGACCGAATCGATGGTGGTCTGCAAAGTCGAGGCGGACTGGTAAGTAACAGTGATCAGTGATATTTTCGTACTCATGCAAAATAGATCTTTTTTGCCCTCCAGGTGGTGACTGATCGGTCTTACAATGAATCCGAAGCACGTATTTTCCGGGCTTTCAATTTTATGAAAAAAGCAGGCAAATAGAAAATGATAAAGCCTAATACGAGATTGATCGCCATAAGTTTCAACATACCAAGGTTCATAAGAGAAAACGAAAGAACTATAAAGAAAACATTGACACCGCCAAGAATAAGAGCCACCTGGATATGAGAAAATCCAAGCGTTAAAAGCCGGTGATGAATGTGGTTTCTGTCGGCCACAAATGGTGAATTGCCCTGTAAAATTCTCAGGAAAAAGACCCTGAGTGTATCAATAACGGGGATGATTAAAATACCCACAACAACTGCAGGAGCTGAGATCATTGAAATTTCCAGGTTGTCACTCATAGCTGGCTTATTGGATTCCATAAACCGGATGGCAAGCATGGCCAGCACAAAACCTATGAGCATTGAGCCAGAGTCGCCCATAAATATTTTCTGCCGTCTTGCTAACACGTTGTAATACAAAAAAGCCATCAGGCTGCCAACCATTATGGCACCGAGAATGGAAACGTGAATATCGCCATTCAAATAAAACCAGATGGTGAACCCGAGTGTGGAAATGACACCGCTGATAGCCGCCAGACCGTCTACTCCGTCAATTAAGTTGAAGCCGTTTACAATGAAGATAACAAACAGAACCGAGATCAATAAGCTGATAAAATAATCAGGCTGAAGCCCGAAAAAACCATGAAAGTCAGTAATTCTCAGATCGCCGAAGCCAACTATTATAACAGCCGCCACAATTTGTCCCAAAAGCTTCATCATAGGGGCAGTCACCAAAATATCATCCTTAATGCCAATGGCAAAGATCACCAAAAGAGCTGGAACAAGATAGGGTATCGGCCTGAAATCGAACCAATCGACATATAATGTGTAGGTAAACAGAATTCCCAGAAATATGGCAAGCCCGCCGAGATTAGGAACCTTTTCTTTATGTATGCGCCGTTTTCCGGGTTCATCAAAAAGGTTTTTTGAATAAGCCACTTTTAGTATGGTTGGGACTGATAAAAAGACCAACAAAAATGATAAAAACGCCGCAAACAAAATCATTAACCAGGTAGAGTAGTCGTTCATGGATTAGCTTCAAACAGTTTGGTTTGCAAATTTATGAAACCCTTTTGTAAAACTTAAATTTATGGTTGTTTAAATTTATAAAAGAAAACCATAAATTTGACGAGCAAAACCCGGACATTATTTTATTATGCCAAAAAAAGCGATCAGTCTCATTCCATTATCTGGACCCCATTCTTTCAAAGGGGTGCTGTTTTTCATCCTGGCCATCCTTGCTGCCGGATGCATTCCTCAGAAAGAAACGGTCTATCTTCAGGACAAAACTGATGAGCGAGGTTATGAAAATCCTTTCCACGACCTGACCACCATTACCGAAAGATATATTCTCAAACCCAATGATGAATTATATATCCAGGTAAATACCAGCAATCCCAAACTTTCTGAATATTTTAATCCCCAGCGGTCATCCGGCAGCAGCTCAGGCAGCCGACAAAACCAGTCTTTATACACATATCCCGTTGATGATGATACCAACATCGATTTTCCCTTTGTGGGAAAAGTCAACCTTGAAGGATGCACCGTCAAGGAAGCCAAAGTAAAACTGGAAGAAGCCCTGGAACCTTTTGTCAGCGATGCCCACATCAAAATGCGCATTGCCAATAATTCTTTCGTTATTTTGGGTGAGATCGGGAGCCCCGGGCGTATTCAAATGGACAAAGACCAGATCACAATATATGAAGCCATAGCACTTGCCGGGGATGTCAGAACTTTTGGCAAGCGAAAAGCGATCAAGATCGTCAGACCCCAGGAAGATGGTTATAAGACCTTTCACGTAGACCTGACTGACAACAATCTCGTTGGGTCGGATGAATATTATGTCTACCCCAATGACCTGATATACGTTGAACCAATGAAAGCCAAGAGTTTTGGTATAGGTGAAACATTCTCTTTCGGTGTGATCAGTTCGGCATTGGCCCTTTATCTTACCATCAGGAGCATTACCCGCTAATTCAGGAACCAGGAAAGGAAAATTTAATGAATTACAATAATCGCCCCAACCATCCGCAAAATAGTGCACATACAGATCATGCCCCTCAATTTATGATCGATTACCGGAAATTGATCTTTGATCTGATTCGGTACTGGTGGCTTTTTGCCATCACCATACCACTGGCATGGGCTTCGGTATACACCGTTCACCGTTATGTAACGCCTGTTTATAGTGCTTCCATGGCCCTGCTTATGGAAGAACGCGGCTCCGAAACCCCGGAGGAAGATATGTTGGAAGGATTTGGACTGACCCCGGGACAAAGTAACCTGGACAACCAGATAGCTGTTCTGACTTCCAGAGATATCATCCGCGAAACCATCGATCAACTCGATTTTCACGTTAGTTATTTTGTGGCAGGACGACTTAAAGACACCGAAATATATGCAAACACTCCTTTCGAAGTACATTTTGATTCATCTGCCGCCCAGATAATCAATGTTCCTCTTTATATCAGGACCATAGACGAGGAACGTTTCAAATTATCGGTAAATGCAGAAAATCCTTCTGCCATTAATTACCAAAAAGAAAGCACAACGGGCATACATCAGGACTTGAATTTTGACAGGACCTACTCTTTCGGCGAATGGATAGAAACCCCCTGGCTTAAAATACGAGTCGAGAACAAGGGTCTCAGCAAAGGACAGGAGATGGATTATTTCTTTAAATTCAACCACCCTCAGGAATTGGCCAATCAATACTCAAAGTCCCTTCAGGCCCGGAAAAACGGAGAAAACTCATCCATTGTAAATGTTTCATTAACTGGTGCCAATCATCAGAAGAACATCACTTTTCTGAAGAAGCTCTCCGAAACCTTTATTCAGGCCAACCTGGAAAAGAAAAACCAAATTGCCACCAATACCATCCGTTTTATTGAAGATCAGCTTGTTTCTATTTCTGACTCACTGGCTCAAAAAGGAACCCAATTGAGTACCTTCCGCACCGAGAACCAAATACAAAGCATCAGCTCAGAAGCCGAGCATATGTTTAAACAAATACAGGAACTCAATCAAAGGATTTCTGAAAAACAATTGACCCTTAATTATTACAACTATCTCAGTGATTATTTTTCATCAGACAACATCATGCATAAAGGTCTGGCCCCGGCAGCCTATGATATTGACAATCCCATCATTTCCGAACAGATCAACACCATCCTTTCTCTGAACAGTGAACGATTGACACTTAACGGACAAGAAAATCCTTACAAAAGAGAACTCGATAAACAAATCAGAGTGGCACAAGAAACGCTCATGGAGGCCATCCAAAACCAAAAAGCCATCATCAATGAGTCTATTGAACGCCTGAAAAATGAAAAAGAGCTTCTAAATCAGGAACTTTACAAATTACCCGAAAAAGAGCGTCAATTACTGAGCATTGAGCGTCAATTCGATCTCAACAGTGAAGTTTACACATTTTTGTTGCGCAGACGGTCAGAAGCCCAGATACAAAAAGCATCCAACACCTCCGACCATTCGGTTCTCGAAGCACCACGATATCAGGAACAAGTTTCCCCTCAGACCAGTGCCAACTATCAAAAAGCCATTTTTGCCGGCATTTTATTGCCCTTCATATTTGTTGTGTTAAGGCAGTTGCTGAACAACCGGATCACCACCAACGATGAGATCGAAAAGCTCACCAGCAAACCGGTTATCGGTCATATTATTCACAGCCAGAAAAAATCGCCCAATGTGGTACTCCATTTTCCCCGCTCAGTAATCACCGAGACATTCCGCCGGGTTCGTTCCAGGCTGGATTACATGACCTCAAAAACGGAGTCTCCCATTATAGCCGTATCAAGCTCCCTGCCGGGAGAAGGCAAAACCTTCTGTGCACTCAACCTGGCAGCAGTTTTCGCATATTCCGGGAAAAAGACGGTTCTGCTTGGATTTGATATGCGAAAACCGGAACTCAACAAAATACTTGAGCTTAATGATTCTTACGGACTTTCTCACTATTACATTAATAAAGCAAGTCTGGAGGACATCATTCATGAGAGCGGACAGGAAAATCTGAGTATCATCCCATCAGGGGCTGTTCCGCCCAACCCCTCAGAACTTATCTCTTCTCCCATGACGGAGGAATTGTTTTCAAAACTGAGGAACCGTTTCGATATTATCATACTCGATACAGCGCCCATGAGTGTTGTCGCCGACCCTATCCTGCTGGCACGCAAGGCAGACACACTTATTTTCCTGGCCCGGCAACATTTTACCATAAGAGAAGCTTTTGCTCAAACACTCAATCAGCTGGGGGCCGAAGGTATTGCCAATATAGGGGTCCTTTTCAATGATATTCATGTTAAAAAAGGGAAAAAAGGACTGAACTATGGGTATGGATATGGATACGGGTATGGGTATGGTTATGCATATGGTCAGGATTATTATGAGGATTAAGGAATAGCGAAGCTGTTTCCCTCAATTTATTTTACAACAGGCAACGGCCCGGTTTGGCTGTTTTTTCTAAAATAAAAGCCGGGTAATGCGTCACAGTTCAACGATAGACAAACATCTTCCGAGGTTTCGGAACATCATTCAGATCGATTAATACAGGTAAAAAAGACGGTCAATTGAAAACATTCAGCCGATACATATTTTTGCTGTCAGGGCTTTTACTTTTAACAGAGTCTTCAGCTCAGATCTACAATAGCTGGAATCATTACCCGTTGAATCCGGTCCGGCGGATCATGCACCGTCCAGGAGAGAATTTTCACAGTTCTGTCAGGCCCTACCGGCTTGACGAAGTTGAAAAATTGTATGATACCGATTCCCTCGTACAACGTGGACTTCCTGCTCCTTCAGGTAATGAAAATATATTCGGACGTTTTTTTCATGACGACCTTCTCCGCTGGAAGAATGAATCTTCCACAGTTCGCATCAACCCGTTGTTTAATTTTGAAACAGGACATGACAGCCACACCGATGATTCATGGTTCATCAACACACGAGGCGCCATGGTTGAGGGGCATTTGGGCGAAAACATCGGATTTTACGCCGATATTTACGAAAACCAGGCCACTTTTCCGGGGTACATTGATGAATTTGCACATAAGCGAAACATTGTACCGGGACAGGGAGAAAGAAAAAAATTTGGCGAAAATGGCCACGATTATGCCCACTCCAGCGGCTACCTGAGTTATAATGCCGGGCGTTGTTTCAATCTTCAATTGGGTTTCGGTAAAAATTTCATAGGAGATGGACATCGTTCCCTCCTCCTGTCCGACAACGCCTATAGCTATCCTTTTCTGAAAATGACGGCCACCTTCATGAAAGCCAAGTACATGATGATGGTGGCCGAGTTTAAGGACCATAACCGTTTGCCCGAAACTTATGGCGACACCCGGTACCCCAACAAATACGGAGCTTTGCACTACCTGAACTGGAACATTGGTGACCGTTTCAGCCTGGGCCTTTTCGAAAGTGTGGTCTGGGCTCCTGAAGACACAGTGGGTTACCGTGGGATTGATGTCAATTATCTGATGCCCCTGGTGGTATTTCGACCTGTGGAATACAACCTGGGATCACCGGATAATATGACCATAGGGGTCAATTTAAAATACATTCCCTGGAAAGATGCAGCCTTTTACGGGCAATTTGTCGTCGGAGAATTCAAACATGACGAAGTTTTTTCGGGCGATAAATGGTGGGCCAACAAGCACGGCTTCCTTGCAGGAACGGAAGTATTCAACCTTTTCGGCGTCCCACATCTTGATTTTCAAACCGAATACAGCCAGGTCAGACCCTATACTTATTCTCATTACAAATCCATCACCAGCTATACCCACCTTTATCAGGAACTGGCTCACCCCCTGGGAGCCAATTTCAGAGAAAGCATCTCTTTTTTGCGCTATCGCCTGAATCGCTGGCATTTCGAATTAAAACATCAATATGCCGTTAAAGGACTGAACCCCGATGATGAAGTGAACTACGGAGGCAACATTCATATCCCCAACCAATCACGCCTGGGGGATTACGGGCACTCCATTGGTCAGGGGCTGGAATCAACCCTCTCGCTGACAGAACTCAATCTCATATACCTGATCAATCCCCGTAACAATATGAACATTAAAATGGGGGCCCGCCACCGGAAAATGACCAATGACCAGAGGACGGTTAATGGAAATTACTTTTATTTCTCATTCGGAACATCTCTAAACAACTTCTATTACGATTATTTCTGATCTTCCGGTGTTCGTTCTTTAATGATCTCAGCCGGATTGCCACGATAAATCCGGTATGCTTCCATTCTGCTCGGTGCCACACTTTTTACGCTCAGAACAGAATGTGATTCACACACCGTTCCTCCGGTCACCACCGAATTTGCTCCAATCCAGACACCTTCTTCCATTACAATTTCGCCCACCATCAGATCAAAAGTCTCCCGGCGGTAATCATGATTTCCGCACAGCAACAATACTCCCTGCGACAAACAGCAATTTGCGCCAATAGATACCCGGCCCAGATTATCGATCCATGCCCCCTCTCCGATCCAGGCATGATCCCCTACGGTCAAAAGCCACGGGTATTTCACATTAACCCTTGGTTTGATCACCACACCTCTGCCAATGCTGGCTCCAAACCATCTCAATAGCAATACCTTAAGTGAGGAAACCGGAAAAAGAGAACTGATAAAAAAGAAAGCATTTACAAAGTACCACAAGGTGCGGACAAATTTTCCACGCCCCGGATAATACCAACTGTTATCATATTGGGAGAGGTCAACCTTCATCATTGTTATTTTTAGGCTTCGTGAAGATAAAAAAAAACTTTACCCTTATTCAAAAAAGTTGTAAATTATGAAAAAGTACCAATCCAAAAAATCTCTCCATGAAAAACATCATTTTCTTACTGAAAACATTGTTGCTTGTGGCATTAATGGCAAGTTGCAACACCAAACCCAAAGTCGGTCTGTTGATGGATACCCTCGACATTGACCGGTGGGAGAAAGACAAACAAGCTTTTGAAGAGCGAATTACTGAACTTGGCGGAATTCCAATGGTACGCGTGGCCGAAGGAAGTTCTCCCAAGCAGCTTCAACAAGCCAAAGAACTTTTGTATGACAAGGTAGACGTGCTGGTGGTCATACCAGTGGACCTGCACGCCTCCAGAGACATTGTCAGGGAAGCCCACGATAAAGAAGTACCCGTGATATCATACGACCGCATGATCCGGGATTGCGATTTGGATTATTATGTATCTACCGATAATATAAATATTGGTGAGTTACAGGCCGAATATCTTTCGAAATTAACGCCTCAGGGGAAATATGCCCTCATCGGAGGTGCTCAGAAAGACTATAATGCCACCCTTCTTCACCTTGGATGGATGAATGTCCTGCAACCACTGATCGATAAAGGGGACATTGAAATAGTACTGGACAAGTTTGTCGATAACTGGGAAGGGGAAGAGTCCTTTGCAATCATGAACGAATACCTTTCAAATGAAGATAATGAATTGGATGTGGTCATCGCCGGGAATGATGAGCTGGCCGGAGGCGTAATTCGAGCTCTGGAAGATCACAACATGGTCCGGGATGTGCTGGTGGCCGGTCAGGATGCGGAGCTTGAAGCCATTCGAAATATTGTAGCAGGGTTTCAGACCATCTCCATCTACAAACCCATTGAAGCACTGGCTCAGTCAGCAGCCGACATGGCCATGAAACTGGCCCGGGAAGAAGGCTCTATTAACACCAATAGCACCGTTAACAACGGGAAAAAACTGGTGCCTTCGCTCCTGCTTTCATCACAGGTCGTTAACAAAGACAATATTGATCTGACAGTGATTTCAGAAGGATTTATGAAAGAGGAAGACATTTATGAAATTGAACAGCAGTAGTTAAATTTGTGGGTACATGATCAGAAGGACCGAAATCAGGTAGCTGCGCGGCTAATTCTGTGCGCTCTGAAGTTTTAGCGGCCGGAACAGATGACATTGCTTTTTCAGCCAACTTTATATGGGAAAAATGTGCCTTCGTGGAATTGTATTAGAAGTTTTTTACAACTGATAATTTGACAAATAGAGGTTTCGGACAAAAAACAATTTAATACTACCTTTGCAGGAAACTGCAAAGCCATGATTCTCGACGATACCATCAGCGCCATATCCACTCCCCCCGGAAGTGGAGCCATAGCCATCGTGCGACTGGCCGGCTCCCGGGCCATAACCATTGCCGGAGAAGTGTTCCGGCCGGCCGGAAAAGGTAAAAAACTTGAAACACAACCTGCCAACACCGTCCATTTTGGCACTTTAACCGACGGGGAAAAGGAGATCGATGAAGTGGTGGTTACCCTTTTCAGGGCACCCCACTCATTTACCGGCGACGACATTGTGGAAATCTCATGTCATGGAGCACCATACATACAGCAAAAAATACTTCAGGTATTAAATGATCACGGAGCCCGTTTGGCCGGTCCGGGAGAATTCACCCAACGGGCTTTTCTCAACGGGAAAATGGACCTGAGCCAGGCTGAAGCCGTGGCCGATCTTATTGCCGCCCGCAGCGAATCGGCCCGGCGTGTGGCCCTGAAACAGATGAAAGGGGGATTTTCAGGTGAGCTGGTCAACCTCAGGACAAAACTTCTCGAATTTACATCCCTCATCGAGCTGGAACTCGATTTCAGCGAAGAAGATGTCGAATTTGCCGACCGCACCCAGCTTATTGAACTGGTGAATGAAATCGACCGGGTTCTGAAACGGCTGATCGACTCATTCTCTCTCGGCAATGCCATCAAAAACGGAATACCTGTGGCCATCGTGGGACATACCAATGCCGGCAAATCGACACTTCTCAATGCCTTACTCAGGGAAGAAAAGGCCATTGTTACCGAAGTCCACGGCACCACCCGCGACGCCATTGAAGACGTGATGAACATCGAGGGAATCACTTTCCGGTTTATCGACACCGCCGGGATCCGCGATACCATAGACAAGGTGGAAAGCATGGGAATCGCTTTAACATACAGCAAAATCAAACAGGCGTCCATCGTATTGCTGATGATGGACGTCCGGGATGAAGATGAAAAGATCCACAAGGCCGTGTCGGATATAAAAGAACACCTAAGCGATGAAAACCAACAACTTATTGTTGTGGTCAACAAGACCGATCTGGTCTCACAGGAAGAAGTCGAAAACCGGTTTTCGGGTCAGGCCTTCCGTGAACTTACCGGTACCGATGCCATCGTTCCTCTTTCGGCCAAACATCACACCAATCTTGACGATCTGGTAACGGAACTCCTGAAAACCGTCAACCTGGGAGCCGTTGACAATGACGAAGTAGTAGTCACCAATGCGCGCCATTACGAAGCCCTTAAAAATGCACGTGAAGGCATCATCCGCACGCGTAAAGGACTCGAAACCGGTCTTTCGGGTGATTTCCTTGCACAGGACATAAGAGAGGTATTACACTTTCTGGGGGAAATCACAGGACAGATATCGACGGATGAAGTTTTGGGGAATATTTTTAAGAATTTTTGTATCGGAAAGTAACC
>JAWOCV010000076.1:0-6410 GCA_046483585.1 Marinilabilia sp. | reverse complement strand
TTCGTTGGTCATCTCTATGGATGTGATGCTCCTGTTAAAGGGCTGGCCGTCCCAGGTTTCCATTGCAGGGTCGCTGTCGTCGGTTAATTCGGTGACATCAGCACTTCCGGGGAAAGGACATGATGGGAGATTGATATAGCCATCGGCGGCAATGGGATAGAACCCCTGGTGCTCCTCGGTATTAATGTCATTGGTAGATCTTCTCTCCTCAATGAGGTTTCCGTCGACATGATAAACGAGCATGCCGGGGCCGGGAAGAGCAGAGTCAAAACCGGTTTCTTGACGGTTTTCAAGCAACAGATATTCATTCTCTACCGGACTATTTACCCGGAGGACTTCTCCGGTATTGTAGACAGGATCCAGTTCAATGGATCCGGACTGGTCGATGGTTGATACATCAACCCAGTCCAGTTCGTTTTTTGAAAAGGGGTTGTGATGGGCCGGGCTTGATCCCGTGGGTGAGCCATTGTAAGCTCCGGCTGCCATGATGTCCCAGACGCCTGTCCCTGCGTAGGATTCTTCATTTGTGTCATAAAAATCAATAAGTCCCAGGTTGTGGCCGAATTCATGACAGATTACCCCGATGGTGTTCATTTCTGCGGCATTGGTCCGCCACTCTGGTTGTACAGTGTATTGGTTCACGACAACACCGTCAAAGGTGCGTTTCGATTCTTCTACACCCTCAGATGAGAAGGAATAGGAGTGAGACCATATATCATCGGCATCGCCTGTGACTTCTTCTCCGGCACCCTGGTGGATGATGGCCACACCCTCCACCACACCGTCGCCGTCGTTGTCGAAACGGGAAAAATCGACCCCTGCCTCGGCGGCTGCCTTTACTGCTTCTAATGCAAATTCTCCCCACTTTTCTTTCGGGCCGTAATAGTCGTGATTGCCAGGCACCTGAACCCATTGTGTTACTGTGGAATTTACCGTGAGCTCACCTCCACTAACCTCTTCGTAATAATCTTTGAAGCTTCCTTTGTCATTGTAACCTTCCTCATTCATAAAGGCATCAAAATCGCTTGTCGAGTAAGTGGGTTGGGTGTCATTGAAATCGGCAAGAATGACCAAGAGGTTGGGCTTTCCTTCAGAAGGGAAATAGGTGCTCATCAGGGAACTTTTCAAAAGGGGTTGATACCTCTGATTGCGTTTTTTTTGTTTCTCTTCTTTGGATACACCAATGTTCTTTGTGGTATTGGAAAGAAAATCTTCTTCATCCGGAGTACGTTCTCCCGGATCAGATGCCCTGATTCCCGAGGAGGCAATGTCGCCGGACTTAAGTTGGGTTGCATATTCGAAGTATCCTGCGTCACTTTTGAGGATTCGGTAACCGTCTTTGGTGGTGGTCCAGTTGTACCATTCGTCGCCATGGTTGCGTATGGTCAGAACAGAGCCATCGGGCTGACGAATTTCCATGGGGTAAGGATAGGCCCCGATTGAAAACCCCTGTTGAAACGGCAAAATATTTAATATTAAACCGATGATCAAAAAACGAAAAATATTTTCACCCAGTATAAAGTAACCTATAAAAAAAATCAAATTTCATAACCAAAAGATCGTCAGCCTCTTAATGATTGTAAAAAGAAGTCTTGCTGGCCCTTTTGGTCTTGCATGCAGCAATTCATTATTGTTCTCTTGTAAAACGGATTTTGACAAAAAAAGTTCCGGTCTTGTGTCTTGAATCTTAACCTGCCATTTCTGCTTACACTTGCCCACTTTATGGACAAATTGTTAAGTATTAACCACTCATTCTTCTGCCTTTATTTAATTGCCCGTTAAACTCTGTAACACATTGTGGTTTAAGGGTTTAAATTTTTAACATTTTCACGTTAAATTGCAGTATATCTGCATTATACGGATTTTCCAGCTTCCAGCTTCTTTTATCTAACAAAATTCAAATCTGTCTCATTTTAAATTAATTAACCATTTTTTGTTAGATGTTTTATATCAGGCCACCTCACCTGAAATTTAATAATAGCTGTTTGATAATTTTCATTCCCGACTTCTGCCTTCTGCCTGTAAGTTACTTTTATCTACCAAGATGTGTAAATAGATGAAAATCAATTATATAAATTTTTGTTAATTTTCGTGATCAGTCGCAAAAGAGAGCAACCTTTCTCTCCAGCTTTGAGCTTTCAGCTTCGAGCTTTGAGCTTCCAGCTTTCAGCTTTCAGCTTCCAGCTACTACTAACTCTGCGACTGAGCTAACAGCTAACAGCTAACAGCTAACAGCTTCCAGCTTTGAGCCTCAAGCTTCCAACTACAAACTACTTTCAGCCTTATACCTCTGCACCGGAAATACTTATATCTAATGATCTATTATTTTTGTGATCAATTGATTTTCTCAGGCCGGAAATATGGGATGATTTCTGATTATTTACCTCCGGCCATCCGCAAAGATAACAAAATCTGTCGTTTGTTGCGATGGAGAAGTGTGGGTTTGTGTTTCCGTGAAACTTTTGCGGAAACCATAAAAAAAGCCCCCACCATTTCTGATGGGGGCCTTTTTGAAAATTATCTGAAAGCTTAGTTCTTGTTCATGGCTTTTTTTACCACAGCCTTAAAGGCATCGGGGTGGTTGACGGCCAAATCGGCCAGAACCTTACGGTTAATGTCGATGTTTTGTTGTTTCATAAGTCCCATGAGGCGGCTGTAAGAGATGCCTTCGAGACGGGCCGCGGCATTGATCCGCTGGATCCATAACGATCTGAAGTTTCTTTTCTTCGTTTTACGATCGCGATAGGCGTATTGCATTCCTTTTTCCCAGGCATTCTTGGCTACTGTCCACACATTTTTGCGGCGGCCGAAATACCCTTTCGTAAGCTTCATGACCTTTTTTCTTCTGGTTCTTGAAGCAACAGTGTTTACTGATCTTGGCATTGTTTACTGTTTTTTTGAATGGTTAGCGTCCCTTTTGCCGGGATCTTTAGGCTAATTCATTCACAATTAGACAAAAAATAAAGACAACAAAGTGCTATTTCATGTTTAGCAAAAACTTCACGTTATTACGGTCGGCTTTGTGTACTTCGCCATAATAAGTCAGGTTCCGCTTTCTTTTCGTTGCCTTTTTAGTCAGGATGTGACTTTTGTAAGCGTGTTTCCGCTTGATCTTCCCGCTTCCAGTTAATGCAAAACGTTTTTTTGCGCTGGAATTCGTTTTCATTTTTGGCATTGTTCTCTATATTTTGATTGAAAAAATAAATAGCTACTTTTTCTTTTTGGGAGAAAGAAACATGGTCATGCGTTTCCCTTCCAGACGGGGCATTTGTTCCACTTTGCCTACTTCCTCCAGATCCTGGGCCAAACGGAGCAGAAGTATTTCCCCTTTTTCCTTAAAAAGAATACTCCGTCCTTTGAAAAATACAAAAGCTTTTACTTTATCCCCTTCATTGAGGAATTTTTCGGCATGCTTCAGCTTAAACTGATAGTCGTGTTCATCGGTGTTGGGTCCAAAGCGGACCTCTTTGACCGATACCTGCACAGCCTTTTGCTTTTGTTCCTTTTGTTTCTTTTTTTGCTGATAGAGGAACTTTTGATAATCGATGATCCGACATACAGGGGGATCGGCCTTTGGTGATATTTCTACCAAATCGAGACCCTGTTGGTCTGCCATTTTCAAAGCGTCGCTTGTCGGATAAACCCCTGGCTCTTCAACATTATCACCAACCACACGCACCTGAGGTACGCGGATTTGTCGATTGATCCTGTACCTGAGTTCATCTTTGGGGTTGCGTCCGGTATTTTTTCTTGGTCTTCCTATATCTAAACCCTCCTTTACTTTTGGTTAAACAATCTTATTTTTTATTTCCGCTTTATACGGATGTATGCTTTATTTTCTGGTATTTTTAATGTTATTCCTTATGGGGAATCACATCGTCTCATCTTATCAGAAACCCAATTCATCCCCCTCTGGAAAATTACTGGGGGCTTTCAATTTCTTCCAGCATTTTATTCTCTTCCTTATGGATAAATGAGGCAAACGCTTCCATTGTCATGACACCCTGATCGCCTTCTCCCTGACGGCGTACTGAAACCTGATTGTTTTCAGCCTCTTGTTCACCTACAATAAGAAGATACGGTATGCGTTTCAACTCATTGTCACGTATCTTTTTACCGATCTTCTCGTTGCGCTCGTCTAATACGGCGCGAATATCGGAATTATTCAGGAAATTTAAAACATTTTTTGCGTATTCGTTGTATTTTTCACTTATGGGTAATATAACGGCTTGTTCGGGTGTGAGCCAAAGGGGGAATTTTCCTGCTGTGTGCTCGATAAGGACTGCGACGAATCGTTCCATACTGCCAAAAGGAGCCCGGTGGATCATAATGGGCCGGTGCGGGTGGTTGTCCTTACCTGTGTATTCCAGATCAAATCGTTCGGGTAGGTTATAATCCACCTGGATGGTGCCCAGTTGCCATTTGCGGCCGATGGCATCCCGTACCATGAAATCGAGTTTGGGACCGTAAAAGGCCGCTTCTCCTGTTTCGACAGTTGTTTGCAGACCTTTCTCTTCGCAGGCTTCGATGATGGCTTGTTCGGCTTTTTCCCAGTTGTCGTCCGAGCCTATGTATTTCTCTTTATTATTCTGGTCACGGAGGGATATCTGGGCCACATAATCGTTGAAATCGAGGGCCTTGAAAATATAAAAAATTATATCAATCACCTTTTTGAACTCATCCTTAAGCTGATCGGGGCGACAGAAAATGTGCGCATCGTCCTGGGTGAAGCCGCGGACTCTTGTAAGTCCGTGCAATTCGCCGCTTTGTTCGTACCGGTAAACGGTTCCGAATTCGGCAAACCGGACCGGAAGGTCGCGGTATGAATGTGCTTTTACATTAAATATTTCACAATGATGGGGGCAATTCATGGGTTTCAGCAGAAACTCTTCTCCTTCGGCCGGTGTATTTATGGGCTGGAAGGAATCGGCACCATATTTGGCGTAATGGCCCGAGGTTTCGTAAAGCTCTTTTTGCCCGATATGGGGGGTGATTACCTGTTCATAGCCGTGTTTCAGCTGCACCCGTTTCAGAAAATTTTCCAGACGCTCGCGGAGTTTGGCCCCTTTGGGAAGCCATAATGGCAATCCCTGTCCCACCTTTTTGGAGAAGGCAAACAACTCAAGTTCCCGGCCAAGTTTCCTGTGGTCGCGTTTTTGGGCTTCTTCCAGTTTCACCAGGTATTCGTCCAGCATTTTTTGTTTGGGAAACGAAATGCCATAAACCCGGGTCAACTGCTTGCGTTTTTCATCGCCACGCCAGTATGCACCGGCCACGCTAAGCAACTTGATGGCCTTGACCGGGGCGCTGTCCGGGAGATGTGGTCCACGACAAAGGTCAGTGAAGTTTCCCTGCTCGTAAAACGATATGGTGCCGTCGTTCAGTTCACTGATCAACTCTACTTTGTAAGGGTCTCCCTTTTTCTCGAAAAATGCAACGGCTTCTTCTTTTGGGACTTCCCGGCGTTCGAAGGGGACCTTGCGACGGGCCAGTTCCTGCATCTTTTTTTCGATCTTTGGCAGGTCGGCATCGGTAATGACGCGGT
Organism: Marinilabilia sp.; assembly: GCA_046483585.1. Classification (GTDB taxonomy): domain Bacteria; phylum Bacteroidota; class Bacteroidia; order Bacteroidales; family Marinilabiliaceae; genus Marinilabilia. The sequence continues at coordinate 865 of JAWOCV010000076.1, read as the reverse complement.
CGCCGGGATCTACATCGTAGTAAAACCCGTTTTCGATGGCTGGACCTATCCCAAATTTGATGCCCGGATACAATTCTTCCAGGGCTTCGGCCAGCAGGTGAGCAGATGAGTGCCAGAAAGCGTGTTTGCCTTCTTCGTCTTCCCATTTATGGAGTTTGATCTCTGCATCTTCATGTATCGGGCGGTGAAGGTCGTACAACTGACCGTTCACCGTGATGGCAAGCACCTCTTTGGCCAGGCGGGGACTGATGTCCCGCGCGATTTCCTGACCGGTGATGCCTTCCTCGTATTTACGAACCGATTGATCGGGTAATGTGATTTTTATCATTATGTGGGATATTTCAAAATTCTACAGCTGGCAAAGATAAGGAGATAAGCGGTAAAATAAAAATCTGATCATTTGCCGGATGCTGAGGTTGGAGTTTGGGGCCGATTTTTTTTATCGTTTTTCCATTCTATTTTTGCAAGTGAAATAAATGAGCCCGGTCTAAAAAGCATCTTTATTGCCAAACTCTTCGTTGTTTGAAATTTTTGCATCCCCATTAACAATCAGTTAACTTCGGTACAAAAATTTAAAACGCCTCGATTTTGACAAAAATATACCTTTTTATACCGCACTCATAAATAGATTGAAACTTGCATGACCATCAAGGTCTCAACAGAACATGTAAATATTGATGAATGCAAGCCTGCCTGGCGGGTTATGAAACAGAAACATTCTGGATTTTTGATGTTAAAACATTAAAATTGATGGTTCCATATACATAAAACGGCAGACAGGCCTGCCTGCCGGGTTGATGCAACAAAGATCCTGATTTCTGAGGAAAATTCTTTGGAACACATGGATTCTTTTTCATAAAACGTC
>JAWOCV010000039.1:0-2911 GCA_046483585.1 Marinilabilia sp. | reverse complement strand
TTCAGAGCTTTTGAGCGGAGCTATCAGCTCATGGCCCAGGTGAGCGGTCGTGCCGGCCGAAAGAAAAAGCAGGGCAGAGTGGTCATACAAACCAGCCAGCCTGGCCACAGCATCATCAAAAATGTATTGGACAACGACTTTTATAGCATGTACCAAAGCCAGCTAAGGGAGAGGAAAGAATTCATGTATCCACCTTACTACCGTCTGGTGAGAATACTGTTGAAACACCGGAAGCGTGATGTTTTGAATGATGCCTCGGAGATGCTGAAAAAGGAGCTCCAGAGAATCTTCGGTTATCGCGTGCTTGGTCCCCAGGATCCCTTGGTTGGGAGAGTTCAGAATTATCATCTGAAACACTTGATCATTAAGATCGAAAAAGAAAAGTCGCTTAACAAATCAAAGGAAATCATCCGCAGGATCACTTCCAAAGTCCAAAGCTCGGAAAAGTTCAAATCCCTCCAGGTGCATTACGACGTGGATCCGCTGTAATCTTTAAATCATATAAGGCACGATATGGCATATAAGGGAATATGGAAATTTGGTGTCCTTTACGTTTACACCAGGTATTGAATAATTTCTGCATGCACCCCATATCCTGATATCATCATCAAAAAATTATGACTACAAGAACTTCTATTCTATAAGATTATCAGGAGAAATGCCCTATCAATCGAATCATTTATCAAAGTGTTGAACAAGTATATCATTTACATTGTCTTTATTAGTATAAGGGGGATATAAATCCAGATTTTAAATTTATATAATTTGGTGTTTGCCCTCTTTGTTTTTGTTTATAGTAATTGTTCAATTTAAATTCAAGTCTCATGAAATATTCAAGAGGATTTTTGAGAATCTTGGCATTTGTTTCTGTTTTATTTCTGGCAGTTTATGGATTCACTCCCTCCGGGAAAGAAAACAATGGCACTTATGGCTCCAACCATAGCCATCAGGGAGAACCCGGTGAATACCCAACTCCGTATCCCGACCGTATCAATATAACCTGGACCGGAGATCCGGCTACGTCATTTGCTGTTACCTGGCGAACGGATTCTACCGTTGGGCAGGGTCAGGCACATATTGCACCCGCCACACCTGCACCACAATTCTACCGTCATGCTGAAACCTTTGATTCAGAGATTACTCGTTTGAAATCAGGAAATGTAGAAGCTTCTGGCGGAAGCGCCAATTACCATACGGTTGTTTTTGAAGAGTTAAAACCCAATACATTGTATGCCTACAAAGTGGGTCATGATGAGCACTGGAGCGAATGGTTCCAGTTCCGCACCGCCAGCAAGGGGCAAAAGCCTTTCAGCTTCATATATGTGGGTGATGCTCAAAACGGGATCTTATCACACTGGTCAAGATCGATCCGAACGGCTTACGCGGAAGAACCCGCTGCCCGTTTTGTGGTTCATGCAGGTGACCTGGTGAACAGGGCACACAGGAATGTGGAATGGGGCCGTTGGAACCGTGCGGGAGCATTTATTCAGAGTAAACTTCCAGGTATTGCTGTTCCCGGCAACCACGAATATGAAAGCTATACAGAAGGACAGGATGAGGAAAAGCTCTCCATCCATTGGCGTCCGCAGTTTGAATTTCCGCATAATGGTCCCGAAGGCCTTGAAGAAACGGTCTATTATCTCGACTACCAGGGTATGCGGATTATTGCCTTGAATTCGAACGAACAGATAGACAAGCAAACCCAGTGGCTTGAAAGGGTGCTTCAGGATAATCCCAACCGATGGACCGTGGTCACGCACCATCATCCGATCTATTCATCAGGAGAGGGCCGCAATAATGAAAAACTCAGATCTTCCTGGCAGCCCGTCTACAATAAGTACGGCGTTGATCTTGTGATGCAGGGACACGATCATACTTACGCAAGAGGACAAACGGAGAACATTGCCGGTGGGGTGAATGTTAAGGATACTTCCTCAGGCACTGCTTACGTGAATTCGGTCAGCGGCGCCAAGATGTATGATTTGGGTAAAGAAGGATGGAAATCATTTGGTGGCGAAATGCAGCGTTCCGCCGAAAACACCCAGTTGTACCAGATTGTTCATGTCAGCACGGATACGATGAAATATAGGGCCTATACGGTTACCGGAGAACTATACGATGCTTTCGATCTGGTACAGCAGGAAGGACAAAAAGCCAACAAAATGATTGAAAAAACGGTGGAAGTCCAACAACGCACTTTTGACAATACCATTCCTTATGATTGAAACTTAACTATATACTGAACTGAACCTGGAAAAAGGACCTTCCCTTTTGGCGGGAAGCTATTGCTTAAGAAGGATAAAGCTTTTATTGTCAACTGGCTTAATGCTTTTGGTTTAACCCGTCATCTTCCGCGGATCCACCCACTCGTCGAACTGCTTCTCGGTGACCTGACCCGTTTCGATTGTCGCCTGCCTGAGGGTTTTGTTTTCACTGTAGGCTTTTTTGGCAATTTCAGCGGCTTTTTCGTAGCCAATGTGGTTGTTGAGCATCGTCACATGCATAAGGGAATTGTTCAGGTGTTCCCTGATCTTATCATTATTGGCCCGAAGGCCTGCAATGCATTTATCTGCAAAAGACCGGCTGGCATCACCCAGGAGTTTTGCCGACTGCAGAAAGTTGGCGATCATCATAGGTTTGAAGGCATTTAGTTCATATTGCCCCTTGGAGCCCCCGATGTTGATGGCTACATCGTTGCCCATCACCTGGGCGCTTACCATGGTAACGGCTTCGGCTTGCGTAGGGTTCACCTTGCCTGGCATGATGGAGGAGCCGGGTTCGTTGGCCGGCAGAATCAGCTCACCGATGCCGCAACGCGGTCCCGAACCGAGCATGCCTATGTCGTTGCCGATCTTCATAAAGCTGGCGGCAAGAGTTTTAAGTGCCCCATGTGCTTCTGCAAGGGCATCAT
>JAWOCV010000309.1:0-8944 GCA_046483585.1 Marinilabilia sp. | reverse complement strand
CAGATGTCATTCTGAGCTTGCGAAGAATCTGTTGCTGGTTGAATGGTTAATTGGTTAATTTAGGGATGAGTTGCTGGTTGCTTGTTGCTGGTTTGCTGGTTGTCAGATGTCATTCTGAGCTTGCGAAGAATCTGTTGCTGGTTAATTGGTTAATTGGTTGCTGGTTAAATGTCATTCTGAGCCTGCGAAGAATCTGTTGTTGGTTAATTGGTTGCTGGGTGCTGGTGATTGGTCAATTCGTTAATTGGTTCGCTCGGCTCTGCCGCTTGCTTGCAAGAATTGGATGATTGGATGCTTGTTGCTGGTTGCTTGTTGCTTGTTGCTGGTTGCTTGTTGCTGGTTGATCGTCATTCTGAGCCTGCGAAGAATCTGTGGCTGGTTGAATGGTCAATTGGTTAACTGGTTAATTGGTTAATTTGGGGATTAGTTGCTTGTTGCTTGTTGCTGGTTTGCTGGTTGTCAGATGTCATTCTGAGCTTGCGAAGAATCTGTTGCTGGTTAATTGGTTAATTGGTTGCTGGTTGGGTTAAATGTTATTTCTGAGTGACTACCCCAAAAAAGTTGGGGCATAATGCTATCCATGACAGGGATACAACTATTAATTTGTTGAATTGCTGATTTTTACAAAAATCTGTTATTGGTAGCTTGTGAAGAATCTGTTATTGGTAGCTTGTGAAGAATCTGTTATTGGTTGATTGGTCAATTGGTTAATTCGTTAATTGGTTGCTGGTGCTGGGAGAGAGAGACTGTTCAATTCTTGTTCATCAGTTCACCAGCTCATCAGTTCAACAGCTCATCAGTTCACCAGCTCACCAGCTCATCAGCTCATCAGTTCACTTGCTAACCAGCTAACCACCTTTTCTTTTGAAGCCGGGACCAATTGCATAATTCTGGCAGTTAGGTATTTGATCGTGTGTCATGCTGAGCTGTGCGAAGAATCTTTTCCTTGAAAAAACTTCCTTCCCCGGGAGCGAAGGTTTTGCCCGTGGGAATATGACATTTTGATATCTGTTGCAAAAAAAGAGGGCTTCACTTGGCGTGAAACCCTCACAGAATTAATCTCTAAATGGTATGAGAAAAATTACTTAACCGGTGGCTCCGGGATATCGGGAAGCGGTTCACGGTCTTCCATTTTCTCCAGAATAACTTCTATGGCTTTGTTGAGCTGTTGGTCTTCGCCGTTGTACTCCTTCCAGGGATCGTTTTCCACTTTTATATCGGGTTCTGCACCCACGCCTTCGATCATCCATTCTCCGTCTCTGGAGAGTGAAGTGAATTGAGGTATGCGCAGGTCTGTGCCATCCACAAAAGGCAGAGAACCTGTGATGCCCACAATGCCACCCCAGGTGCGGGTGCCGACGGTTGTACCGATTTCCAGTTTCTGGAAACCATGGGCGAAAAGGTCCCCGTCTGAAGCTGAGTACTTGTCGATGAGAGCCACTTTGGGCCCAACCAGTGTTTCGCCGGGAACAGGTGTGACATCGGGAGAATTCCGGCGCATGTTGACCCGGTATGCTTCACGGGCCAGGCGTTCGAGGATCTGGGGCGATACATTGCCGCCGCCGTTGCCGCGATCGTCAATAATGAGTGCTTTTTTGTTCAGTTGGGGATAGAAATAACGCACAAACTGATTTAGTCCTTCAGGTCCCATATCAGGGATATGCAGATATCCTACTTCTCCGTCGGTAGCTTCGTTGACCTTCCGGATGTTTTCGCTGACCCACTTATAATAATAGAGTTCACTTTCATCATCAATGGGTTCGACCAAAACTTTGCTGGCCCCATCTTTTTCGGGGGTGTCATTCACCAGGAGTTCAACGGTTTGTCCGGCTTTTCCAACCAACAGTTCGTAAATGTTGTTGACATCATTCACCGGTCTGCGATCAACGGCCATGATGTAATCGCCTTCACCGGCATCCACTCCGGGTGCCTGAAGGGGAGAAGCCAGCCGGTCACTCCACGGTGCTCCGTCAAGAATTTCCTTGATCCTGAAATACCCAGATTCATGGGGCTCAAGTTTTGCCCCCAGAAGGCCTGTTTTGATGCGCTCGGCTTCGGGTTTCTCACCGGTATTGATGTAAGCGTGACCCACATTGAGCTCACCGATCATTTCGCCAAGCACATAATTAAGATCGTCGCGATGGTCAACATAGGGAACCAGCTTTTGATATTTATCACGAATCGCCTCCCAGTCGCGTCCGTGCATATTCTCTACGTAGAAGAAATCACGCATCTGGCGCCATACTTCATCAAATATCTGTTGCCATTCGCCCCGGTAGTTGACCTTTGTTTTCATTTGAGACAAATCCATCGGCTCTTCAATCTCGGTTTTGGATGCCGGGGGATCCATCACTTTCCATTTGTCTTTCTGGCCCAGCAACATTTTTTTGTGGTTGGCCGACCATGTATACTGATACTCGCCAATGAACTCTTCTTTTTCGTCTTCCAGGTTGTAAACCAGCAGTCCGTCTCCTTCTTTTCCGCCCTGGAACTGACGGTTGTAGTAGACTTTCCCGTCAACGCAGCTGATGTTATTATAATAGGCCGGTTCAATAGGGAGCGAGATTATGCGCTTGTCAATGTCTTCAAAATCAATATCGGTCGAGGTTTCTTCTTCTTCTTCCTTCTCTCCATTGTTTTCGTTCTCTTCCTCTTTTTCATCTTCTTCCACGGGTTCCACATCTTTGTTTTCAGGACTGAACGGAGATGGGGTGGATTTTTCCAGCAGCGCCATATATACCCTGTCGGTGTTGATGTAAGCATGGTTCCATTCGGTGCGGCTGTAGGTGGGATTGAAATCACGCTGAGAAGAGAAGAGCAGATATTTTCCGTCGGCTGAAAAAGCAGGGCTTCCCGAATCGTGCCAATTTTCGGTTACCTGCCGTATTTCACCATTTTCCACATCTGCCACTTTGATCACATCCATTTGGTTGGGCATACCGGCCGAAAAAGCCAGCCACCGGCTGTCGGGACTCCAGGAATAATCGCGGAGCTGGGCGTGATCATTTTGGGCCATGGTCGAGGTTTCGCCAGATTCCACTTCGGTGACGTTCAGTTTATACTTTTGGTCACTCCAGGCAATGTAACGGCTGTCGGGGCTCCACTCCATGTTGAATTTGTATGTTTCCGCGCCGGTTGTCACCTGCCGGGGTTCACCTTCACCATTGGCCGGTTGCACCCAGATTTCATATTCACCACTCTTATCAGAAAGCCAGGCCATCCAGTTGCCGTCTGGTGAATATTCGGCATTCCGGTCGTGAACATCCGAGCTTTTGGTATGATTGTAGGTAATGCCCTTTTCGGCCGGTACCGAGAAAAGATCGCCCCGGGCTGTAAACAAAACCCGCTCCCCCTGGGGCGAAAGCCCGGCCGAGGCAATGTTTTCCGAAACATCTTTGAGTTCCTCGCGGGCGCTGGTCATGTCGTTGTTGATTTCTACCGGAACTTGTGTCACTTCTCTGCTTTGGGCATCAAAAGTGAAAAGTTCACCTCCTTTTTCGAATACAATGGTTTGTCCGTGATGAGAAGGAAATTTAATGTCGTAATCCTCAAAATCGGTAATCTTTTCGGTTTCGCCGCTATTGGTGTCGTAGGCAAACAGGTTCATGGTCCGGTCGCGGTCCGAGAGGAAAAAGACTTCATCTTCGATCCACATGGGGATGATGTCCTGAGCATCATGATCAGTAATCGCTTCGGTCTCACGGGTGTTGAAATCGTGAATCCAGACTTCATCGGCCATGCCGCCCCGGTAATATTTCCAGGTCCTGAATTCGCGGAACACGCGGTTGTAAGCCAGCTTTTCCCCATCGGGAGAGAAAGAAGAAAAACCGCCTTCCGGGAAAGGCATTTGCTCTGGCACGCCACCGTCAACGGGGACCTTGTAGAGTTCGCCTTTAAATGAGTTAAACGTATTTTTTCGTGAACGGAAGACGATGCTGTCTCCGTCGGGCGTCCAGGTCATTACGATGTTGTTGGGTCCCATGCGGTCAGCGACATCATCGCGACCCAGTGTAGCCGTGTAGGTGAGTCGTTTGGGCTCACCGCCTTCTGCAGGAACTACGAAGACTTCCGTGTTGCCGTCGTACTGCCCCGTGAAGGCGATTTGGGAACCATCGGGAGAGAATCGCGGAAACATTTCCATGCCCTCGTGAGATGTGATCTTCCGGGCTGTGCCCCCTTCCAGGGGGACGGTGTAAAGATCTCCGGCATGACTAAATACGATCTTGTCGCTGCTGATGCCGGGAAAACGTAAAATTCTGGCTTCTTCGGCAGCTGCCAGGGCCGGCAGCAGTAGAATAAGAAACACATGAAAGAGTTGTTTTTTTAGATTCATATTGAAACGGTTTATGGTGTAAAATTGACTTTATAAGCTCAAGAAAGCAATGTAATTTGGATGGAATACGACAGGTTAGGTTTAAAATGGGGGAGTGACGGTTCAATATTCCGTTAAACTTTTGTAAGTATTTGTCATTCAATTGTTTAAAATCGAAGCTTTCTTTGTGTTAAAATACGGATTATCAACATTATATGATTCATCTTAAATCTTAAATCTAAAAATCTAACGATCTATTGACGGTTTGGACTAAAACATAAATATATTCAAAATGTTTTAAGGGTGAAAGTGTTTTGGTAAAATTCCGGGAAGGGAAAATCCGGGGAAATTGCTGCAAAACCTTCCGGTGAAAACAAAACATTTTTGTTCCGGCTCTTGAATTTAACCTGATTAATTCATAAATAGTGTCTGTTACGATGCTCAACTACCGCGAAATACAAGCGACCTTGTCAAATCTAATTGAAAATAGTTCACTCAATAACAGGAATGGATTGGCAACAAAGAGACCTTTGTTCGTAGACTCAACAATGTTATTTTGACAAGAAAAAATCCGTCGGCTTGTTGATTTATTGTAATTTTGAAACCAATCTTCTGTTAAAACTATGAACCATTATCTGGTAATTACAAAATTTAAACGAATGAAGAAACTTATTTTTAGTCTTCTCTTTTCAGGTTTGCTTTTTACAGGTTGTAATCAGACGGGAGAAAAGGGGGGCAGTTCTTCGGATAAACAGCCCCGGATCGCCATTGCCGGTCTGGCTATTGAATCCAGCACTTTCTCTCCTTTACGTTCAACCGTTGAAGATTTCCGGGTACGCAGGGGGGAAGATGTGTTCAGTTATTATCCCTTCATGTCACCCGATTCCGCTCATCGCCAACGGGCGGAATGGGTTCCTGCACTGAGAGGCCACGCTATTCCCGGGGGGATTGTCACCCGGGAAACTTACGATTCCCTGGTCAATGAAACTCTTACCATGCTTGAAGAGAACGGTCCCTATGATGGATTGTTTTTTGACATTCACGGTGCCATGAGCGTGGAGGGGATGGATGACCCTGAAGGTGATTTCATCGAAAAGATCCGTGAAGTGATCGGGGAAGAGCCGGTAATTTCTACCTGCATGGATCTGCACGGAAATGTCACCCGGCGTTTGGCCAGACACACCGATCTGATCACCTGTTACAGGCTGGCTCCTCACGAAGATGCCATGGAGTCGAAAAAGCGGGCAGTGGACAATTTGCTCGACCGCCTTGAAAGTGGCAAAGGCAAACCGGAATATAAGGCCTGGATCCCCGTTCCCATATTGTTGCCGGGCGAAAAAACCAGCACACGTATCGAACCTGCCAAAAGTCTTTATGCCGGTGTAGAGCCGGCAGCCGAACAGGAAGGCGTCATCGATGCAGCCATTTGGGTGGGATATGCCTGGGCCGATGCACCACGGAATCATGCCGTGGTGATGGTGACTGGTGACGACAAAACAAAAGTAACTGAAACAGCGGAAGAACTGGCCAACCAATTCTGGGATGTCCGTGCCGAATTTGAATTCGTTGCGCCTACTGCTCCACTGGAAGAGTGCCTTGACAAAGCCGTGGCCAGTGACGAAAAACCTTTTATCATCAGCGACATGGGGGACAACCCAACGGCCGGTGGTGCCGGGGATGTAACATGGACTCTGACCAGGATCCTGGAACGTTCTGAATTCAAAACTGAAGAAGGCCCGTCATTGATCTATGCTTCCATCCCGGGCCCCGAATTTGTTGAAAAAGCGGTTGAGATCGGCGAGGGCGGCCAGATCGATGCCCGGGCCGGTGCCCGGGTGGATGATCGCTTTGCACCCCCTGTAAGACTCAGGGGAACCATTGAGGCCATCAAGCATGGCGATGGCGATGCCGAAACGGAAGTGGTGGTCAAAGTGGGGAGTGTAAGGGCCATTGTTACCAGGAAGCGGAAACCTTATCATCATGAATCCGACTTTACCAATCTGGGATTGGATCCCAGAGGTACGGATGTGGTCGTTGTTAAAATCGGGTACCTTGTACCTGAACTATATGATATGCGCGGCGACTGGATCATGGCACTGACTCCCGGTGGTGTTGACCAGGATCTGGAACGCCTGGGCTATGAAAACATTAAAAGGCCCATGTATCCGCTGGATAAGGATATGGAAGATCCCGATCTTTCCGCACGTCTGATATCATCATCCGATGAAAATTGAATGCCTGACGTCAGTAGTATTCAGTTGACATTGTGGCGTATTAAAGATTTTGTTTTCAGGGTTTTTGTTGAAGGGATTTATAGGCCTTTCAGTCAAAAATCCTGAATCATCAACCTTCGTTTTTGTAATGTCCGTAGTGCACCCGTTCCCACAAAAGGATGTCCTCATCATAGGGAGCGCGTTCTTTGGCTTTATAACCAAAAGCCATGATGTCGAGCACTTCCAGGTGGGAGGGAATACCGAGGATGCTTCTGACTTTTTCTGCTGCCGTGGTGTGGTCATCATACATGCGCCGGCGGATTTGAATCCAGGTAGATCCCAGTCCGAGGGACTCACCGGTCATCTGCATCAGGATGGAGGCGATGGAACAATCTTCCACCCAGACATCACTTTTTGCCGGATTACCCAAAACAACTATTCCCAGGGGTGCATTGGCCAGAAATGCCGCTCCGTGTGGTTTGCATTTTGAAAGAGATGCAAGAGTGGCTTCATTTTCCACCACCACAAACTCCCAGGGGCGGTTGTTTTTGGATGTGGGAGCCCATAAGGCAGCTTTAAGCAGTTGATCAACTTTCCCTTTTTCTACTTTGTCGGTCGTGAATTGGCGGCAACTGCGCCGGTTTTGTATTTGTTTGAGCATAATTAACCTATGGTGCGTTAAACTTTTACAAATATTTAATAATCAGATATTTAAGGTTTTAAATACATTGTATTAAAACTCAGGTTATTAGTGTCAATACTTCATTAAGATTCGCTGTAGTTTAATTTTGCGTTGCTATTTTCCAATAGATCGTTAGATTTTTAGATTTAAGATTCCTGCCTACCGGCAGGCAGGTAAGATGATTCGTATGTTGCTGATAATCTATGCTTTAACATAAATACTCCCTTGAATTTAAACAATTGAATAACAGACACTTAAAAAACTTTAACGGACTATTGATTTTCCAGAAACCAATAAATTTGGGCAAAATCCTTAATGCCCCCGGAGTGGGGCAATCGTATGGTAAAAAAGTTCCCCGAAAAACCTGAGCCACGCCGGTGGCGACCCTTTTTGCAAATTTGAATGTTTTGCCATAAGGGCACCCCTGCCTGAAACTTTAGTGCCATGCCGGCCGTACATTGCTGGTGCATCGCGGGGGATGTCACATGGTTGGGTGACTAAAGCAGAACCCGGAATTTAGATTTCCTTATTTTCAATGACTCTGATGCCCTTCTCCTGGGCTAAAGCCGCATTAACCATCTTCCGTGCCACATCGACTGCTTTAACGGGCCGGTATTGCTTCAGTGGGCCAATCATAAGGAACCTCAGAGGACCGAGTATGATTTTACCAAAGTTTTCGCCCACTCTTTTTTCATCGCGCTTGCCAAGAAGGAGGGAGGGGCGGATTATAACGGTATGCTCAATGCCCGTATTTTTCACTTCTTCTTCCATTTCGCCTTTTGTGCGTAAATAGAAATTTTTGCTTTGCGGATCAGCCCCAACAGAGCTGACTACGATAAAATGTTTGATGCCTGCATCCCGGGTTTTTTGGGCAATACGTTTTACAGCATGTAAATCCACTTCCCGGAATTCTTCCCGGCTACCCGCTTTCCTGATGGTGGTTCCGAGCGTACAAAATACAACATCAGCATCACCGGGAGGAGGAAAATTATCGGTCTCGAAAGGCTTGAATTCGGTTTTATTACTAAGGAACATGGGTGGTTTGCGGGCATAGCAATATATTTTACTGAACGCTTCCCGGCTTTTGAGAGTTTCGGTCAAGGCTTTGCCGGTAAGGCCTGTAGACCCAAAAACTGCGGCTTTTAGTGGCATACTGGTTTTAATTTTAAGATCCAATCAAAAGTACATCTTATGCTTTGCTTTCACAAGCCACAAATTTCAACGAATAAAAAAAGTGCCGGAAACCTCCGGCACTTTTAATTGATATTATCAGGTTTTGGAAAAACCTTAAGTTTGGTTGAGGAATTTGGAAAGTGTTTCGATCAACACCTGCAGACGAATGGGTTTGGCCAGATAGTCATCACATCCGGCTTCCATGCATTTTTCTCTTTCTCCGGACATAACATGGGCGGTTTGGGCAATAACGGGAACGTTCGGGTTAACTTTTTTGATCTCTCTTGTAGCAGCATATCCATCAAGTACAGGAAGCTGAAGGTCCATCAACACAAGGTCCACTTTATTTTCATTGAAAAGGTCTATGGCTTGCTGGCCGTCTTTGGCCCATAATATTTGGGCACTGGTCCGTCGAAGGGCAGCATCAAAAAATATTTTATTGGTGTCAACATCTTCAACGACTAAGATAACTTTGTCGCCCCAATCCTGATTTAAAGCGTTGCTCAAATTTGAATCCGACATAATAAAATTTGGTTAATAAATTTCTCATTTCCAACTCCTGTT
>JAWOCV010000222.1:0-4828 GCA_046483585.1 Marinilabilia sp. | reverse complement strand
GCTTCATCAGGCCCCCGGAGACGTATCCGCGTAAGCATGCTGTTGACCACATGCTCCGACCGTCCTGGCACGTTCATCCCCCCCGAAAATCCAACAATACCACACATGATTCATCCCTTTTTCCGTGTTACAAAATCCTCTATGGCCCTTAAATTCTGAAAATTCTCTTCAACAAGTTCAGTATCGCTGGTCCGTACCCCGTAATTCTCCTCGAGAAACGAGATCAGGTTGAGAAGTCCCATAGAATCGAAGATGCCCTCTTCAAAAAGCATGGTATCCTCTTCAATTTCGCGGGGGTCAGCAAAGGCTGTCTCGGCTATGAATCCTTTTATTTCTTCTCTCATCAGTATAAATTTTTTCTAAGTTATTGGTCTGACACAACCTGCCAGACATCTTTGTAATTTTTACAAACGAAGTTTTTCCCTGAAAAGCAGAATTTACTTCTTAATAAGCCGTCAGGCAGGCGATTGCCGTGTTGTAAATAAAAATTCATTTGTGTTACACCAAGTTTGTCAAATGTTTCCTGCCCAGTAGTAAAGAGAGGCCAGACAGGCTCGCATAAAGGCACTTATTACATGTTCTATTTGTGTAAAAATGGTTGCCATGCTCGTTTCACACCTGGTTTTTTAACTGTGGCTTTCTTCTTCTTTTACAAAGAAATAAAGACCCTTAATTCCTTTTTCGACAAACATTCAGTTTTCCTTCTATGCATTCATTCAATAAACCGTTAGATAAATACAAGTTTAATAAAACAATAGTCCGTTAAACTTTTTCAAGAACCTTTGATTCAGCTGTTTATATCTTACTGACTCTTTTTGTCAAAATGCAGATTTTCAGTATTATATGATTCATCTTACCTGCCTGCCGGTAGGCAGGAATCTAATAATCTAACGATCTATTGATAAAAGTCGTATAGCATTAATAATTTGCATCCTGGCACAAACAACATGTATTTTTAAACAATCAATCCCCGGCTTTCTACATAAGTTTAACGGTCTGTTGTTCATCTTATAGAATGCAATATAAGTGAAGAGCAGCTCAAAGGCCAGTCCTGTTTGTCGGGATAACCAAAAATTTACATGAACCAATGGCTATTGGTGACCACAGGATCAAAACAACAGATCATTAAGAAAATATTCCAGGCGGGTAAATTTCCTGTTTTCGTCATACGCATGTATGGACTCAGGCAATTTCTGCTGAATCCGGTGTGTTTCAACCGGTAATTCCGGCAATTCTCCCAATTCGTCCTCATGGGCAATAATCTGCCCCGTCCTGTTTTTCAAATGTTTCACAATAAGACTGTCAACCGCGTCTCTTCCTTCCGGACGAGCCCCGGCTCTTTCAGGGAGAATGGTCAACAATTCGGCAGCCGGCAGCAATTCTTCAAGGGACGACTCAAACGGACGGTCAGCAGCAGGAACAAAACGATCGGAATCATCAAGTATCTGATTTTCTATATATTTCAGAACACGATCTTCGTGAAGTGTGAGATTATCGTGCCAAGTTACCCGAAAACTATCGGGTATCTGCTTATGAACCGACAGGAGATATTGATTCAGTTTATCATTCCCCGTAATTAACAAATTCCCTTCTAACAAAACATGCAAAGGGTCGTTATCCGGCCCCCGGCTTCCGAGATAGACCGCATGAGCGCCGGAGTTGTAAATCAGATTATTCAGCACTTCTGCTTTTTGGCTATCGCCCCTTATGTTGGGGTTCCGGTCATGATTAAAGGCAAGAATGTTCCTAATAAGACTGACGCCCTTAGAGTTCAGACTCAAAACCCCCATCGAATGGTCAAAACGTGACAATCCATACCCAACTATTGAATGACTGATCGTGATTCCGGGACCGGAATCCAGAATACCGATATTCTCATCCAGTCCGAAAGCAAACGAACAACGGTCAAAAACAACATTGTAAACCACACTATTCCTGCCCCCAAAACTCACACAATCGGATTGACGGGGATAATCACCGCCCAGCCGGAAACGCATGTCCTGCACGAGCACATCATGTGTACGCACAATAAATGGTGCGCCTTCAACTGCAATCCCTTTTGCCGGGGCAGACTGCCCCGCAATAAAAAGATAAGGATTCTGGGCAAAGATTGGCCGCGACAGACGAATGGTCCCCGAAACATTAAACAAAACAATGCGGGGCCCGCGATGTGTTACCGCCGCCCGAAATGAACCGGGCCCCGAATCATTCAGGTTATCTACATAAACCACCTCAGGCAATGAATCACCGCCATAGGCTCCACGCGAGCAGCTTCCCTGCCCCACAGCTCCCGGAAATATATTCTGAGCTGTTGCGGTTGTCATCGATACAAACAACAAAACAACGCCTATGAACCTGATATCTTTTTGGATAAAGAATAACCACAAAATAAAATTCTTCATTCAACCAATTTAAAATGCTTGATCAACATCCTTTTTTTCTCCATGTATGACATTCCTTTGGAATGAAAGCGAAACCGGCTCATGGAAATCAATCGTTTTTGCATTTCCAGGGGCATAACTACCTTGGCCGGATTGCCAAACACCACCGAATTGGGAGGAATCTTTCCTTTCACCACTGAACCGGCCCCAATAATACAATTGTCTCCCACCTCGGTATTGGGCAATAAAATGACATTGATACCGATACAAACATTGTTTCCGACTTTGATTGTTCCAAAAACATCAAGATCAGGATCCGAGGGGCGAAACACCCAGACCGCCCCGTCGTGGGTCAGAAACCGGACATTATTGGAGACCACCACATGGTCCCCCAGCCGTATCAGAAACGGTTCACTTCCCCAGTCGGCAGTGAAAAGCCGGCAATCCCTCCCAATGGTTACACCAGCATGACGCAAAAGCCAAATTCTTATCTTACTGAACGGCACAAAACGAGCAATTCTGAGAATGATCTTGATATAGAACTTCATAATAAAAATCTTCATTCTTACCCCCGCCAAAAATTATTACAAGGAAAGCCTCCGATGTGCAGGGATAAACACCGGGGATCGACATTTCAGGAATAATTCCCTTCAAAATCACTTCCCGGTCAATGAACGGTCATCGCCCCGTCCTTCCAAAACATCAACAATTCGCTGGCAAAACAAAGGATACACCTTCCTTGCAAACTGATGGGAAGGATGAGAATCTTTCTCACCAACTGCATTCTCTGGCAAAAGATAAGGCCCCCCATCGGTCTCTAACGTGCGGAAATCCCATATGAAGATGTTATCTCCCGGAGCATCCCATTCTTCGGTCATCCACCTGGCAAAACCATTAGCGGCTTCTGCCGCCTCAATATTGGTTGCCTGTTCTGTTAAAGCCGGTGGTGTCCACACAAGGAAGCGGGTATCCGGATACCGGTGCATCTCTTCCTTGAGAGCCGCATATTGCAACTTGTAATTTTCAACGGTTTTCCGCTCCGAATCAATATCAGCCGAATCCCCGGCCACGATGTGACTCGACGGAAAACAATGCTTGAAGATGATCAAATCATACTCAGGCGAGAGAACTTTCAAAGTAGGTTCTTCCATAAAATAATTTTGATCTCCATGATTTACCCAAATATTGTAATAATCAAAAGGATAATTGTTCCACCCATAAGGCTCCTTCTTGGGGAAGGCTAATTCGGTGATCTCATAATCCACATTCTGATCACGATTGTAACGTTTAAACCACTTCTCAACAGCCCCTTGCATCCCTAGTTTACCTTTCACTTTTGAGGGAATATTATTGCCCCCCTGCCATACAACTTTGCCTGTGCTATGATGCAGAAATAGCACCTTTTTCCTGTTTTCACTTACCATATCACCCGAATTTGAATTTTGACAACCAGAAAAATACAGCATAAATATTACTATGCTAAAAGAAAAAAAATAAGAACTCTTCATGGCATCTTTATTTTAATTATGTCAATGCCCGAAAAATAACCCCTCTGGAAGGCAATGTCGAGTTTTTTTTGACCAACAGAGAAGAAAAAGCGACCAAACAACATGAAACACCTATGTCAGTGCATGCCAAACAAAATTCTATAACCAGACACCAATCAGTGTATTTTGACAAAAACCAGGTTTTTATTGACGAAAATCGCTTAACCTTTTTTAACCTTTATACTTCATTCATGGTTCCACATGGCCTGCAGGACCAATCAGTTTATTAGACTCATTCTAAATTTATTGACGAAACAACATTTTTAAAATATGATCGTAAGTATCCCCAAACCATAAAGCAGAATCTTTTAAGATCATAAACTAAAAACTATCAAGGACCATGAAAAAATCTTTTTTGAACAGGACACTCTTGTCCATTTGGGTTATCGGGTTACTAATAGGAGGTTGTCAACTGGAAGAAATCAAACCGGTGACCAACTCCCAAAACATTGAAGAAGAGACAGAAGAAAACGAAGAGGAAGAAGCGGAAGAAAACGTGGATGAAGAAGAAGAGGTGGCAGAAGACACAACCGAAACATCAGAAGACTTCAAAGTTCCTGAATTTGAAGAAACCAAAGCCTTTCCCACGGCCGAAGGATACGGACGTTACACCCAGGGCGGACGAGGCGGACAGACCGTCTATGTAACTTCGCTGGCAGATTCACGGGAAAGAGGAACACTCCGCTATGCCATGGAAGAAGTTTCCGGACCACGAACTGTCGTATTCAGGGTCAGCGGCATCATCGAACTTTCGGACAATCTTAAGATTAAAGAACCATACATTACCATTGCCGGCCAAACCGCTCCGGGATCAGGAATCACACTTAAAAATGCGGGCATACAGATCGAAACACACGACATCATCATCCGTCATTTAAGAATTCGTCCCGGCGACAACAT
>JAWOCV010000165.1:0-43134 GCA_046483585.1 Marinilabilia sp. | reverse complement strand
TCAATGTTCAACTGTTTTATGATCGCCAGGTTAATAATCCATACATCTCGTCCTCATACCCAACCTACAACACCAATGTGGGTGTCAGTTTCAGGTTCTCACTGGCGCAATAACACAATCAGGGAACTGATGATCCACAGCAAAAACCAAATATATCGAAAGTTTGTGTTAGCCCGGATTATTGACTTCGTGGAACTTCGTTTCACAAATAATCCCTGTCTCCGACACCGACTAAGATTCAGTAAAAACTTTTTTCAAAAGTTTAACTTCATCTAAGTCGGGGTTAACCTGAACTTTATTCATAAGGGAAATAATTTATGAATAGTTCAGGTTAGATTATTCCTGAAAAATTATCTAATTTTGAGGTGAATCCAAAAACAGAAAATTATGAATATACCAGAAAACCTTAAGTTTACAAAAGACCACGAATGGATTAAGATCGATGGTAATGTAGCCACCGTAGGGGTTACCGACTTTGCCCAGAGCGAACTTGGTGATATTGTTTTCGTAGAGATCGAAACAGAAGATGAGGAGCTGGAAAAAGAAGAAGTTTTCGGAACCATAGAAGCGGTTAAAACGGTCTCCGACCTTTATATGCCACTCTCGGGGAAAGTAACCGAAGTAAATGAAGAACTCGAGGACCATCCCGAGCTGGTCAACAAAGAACCTTATGAAGGTGGTTGGATGATCAGGATCGAAATGTCTGATCCCGGCGAGGCCGATGATCTTTTGTCTGCCGATCAATATAAAGAACTTATCAGCTAAAAATCAAAGCTTTTACTGATCTAAACAACAAAGGCGCCCGGAAAAAATTCCGGGCGCCTTTGTTGTTTTTTATGGTGTCAGAAACTAAAACGAAGCCATGTAAATACCAGCTCAATAACGCTTTTACAACGTCCGGGAAATTTCAACTTCTTCGAAGGCTTCAACCATATCACCAACCTTAATATCATTAAAGTTCTTAATGTTAAGGCCGCATTCATATCCTGATGCCACTTCTTTGACATCATCTTTAAATCGTTTCAGTGACCCGAGTTCTCCGGTGTAGATCACGATGCCGTCGCGGATCACACGAACTCTGGAATTTCTTCTGATCTTTCCTTCCTTCACCATACAGCCGGCTATGGTTCCTACCTTCGTAATTTTGAAGGTCTCACGTATTTCGGCAGTTCCCGTAATCTGTTCCTTGATCTCCGGGGAAAGCATGCCTTCCATGGCTGATTTGATCTCCTCGATGGCATCATAAATGATGGAGTAAAGACGAATGTCAATCTCCTCTTTCTCGGCCAATCGACGGGCAGCCAATGAGGGCCGTACCTGGAATCCGACCACCACAGCGTTTGACGCTGCCGCCAGCATTATGTCTGATTCTGTAATCTGACCAACGGCCTTATGAATAACATTTACCTGGATCTCTTCAGTGGAAAGCTTGATCATAGAATCGGCAAGAGCTTCTATAGAACCATCCACATCGCCTTTAATCACGATGTTAAGTTCCTGGAAGTTGCCAATAGCAATACGGCGTCCGATCTCATCAAGGGTAATATGTTTCTGGGTCCGCAATCCTTGTTCTCTTTGCAGCTGCGAACGCTTGGTTGCAATTTCCTTGGCCTCCCTCTCATTTTCCATCACATGGAATTTTTCGCCGGCCTGGGGTGCCCCGTTCAGCCCCAGTATCAGAGCCGGTTCGGATGGTCCCGCCTGCTCAATGGGCTGATTCCTCTCATTGAACATAGCCTTCACGTGGCCATAATACTGACCTGAAAGGATCAGATCACCGGCACGTAAAGTTCCTGCCTGCACCAAAAGGGTAACAACAAAACCCCGGCCACGGTCGAGGGTGGATTCTATTACAGACCCAACAGCCAGCTTGTTTGGATTAGCCTTAAGCTCCAGCAGATCGGCCTCCAGCAAAACTTTTTCAAGCAGAGGCTCAATGTTTTCGCCTTGCTTGGCACTGATGTCCTGCGACTGATATTTACCACCCCACTCTTCAACCAGATAATTCATGTTGGCCAGTTCTTCCTTTACGCGGTCGGGATTGGCATTGGGCTTATCAACTTTGTTGATGGCAAACACAATAGGCACACCCGCAGCTGAAGCGTGATTAATAGCCTCAATGGTTTGTGGTTTCACATTATCATCGGCAGCCACTATAATGATGGCAATATCGGTAACCTGAGCACCACGGGCACGCATAGCTGTAAATGCCTCGTGACCGGGTGTATCGAGGAATGTAATGGCCCGGCCGCCCTCAAGCTCAACGTTGTAGGCCCCGATGTGCTGGGTAATCCCTCCTGCTTCCCCGGCAATGACATTGGTTCGCCGGATATGGTCGAGCAAGGAAGTTTTACCGTGGTCCACATGTCCCATCACCGTGATAATGGGGGGTCTTGGCTGAAGATCTTTGGGATCATCCTCATTCTCTTCAATGGATTCGGCCGCATCGACACTAATGAATTCGACTTTATAGCCAAACTCCTCTGCCACCAATGTAATGGTCTCGGCGTCAAGGCGCTGATTGATGGAGACAAAAAGTCCCAGACTCATACAGGTAGAAATAATCTGCGTAACCTGGACATCCATCAGGTTGGCAAGTTCATTGGCAGTAACAAATTCTGTCACTTTAAGAACATTGCTTTCCTCCGAGATCCTTTCATTTTCCTCCTGCTGCTTTTGCGTTGCAGCATCACGTTTGTCACGACGGTGGCGGGCTGCTTTGGATTTTCCTTTGGAAGTAAGGCGGGCCAAAGTCTCCTTCACCTGCTTTTGAACATCCTCTTCGCTTACCTCGGGGCGGGTTGGCCGTTTTTTGGCTTTGGTCTTTTTCCTTTTCTCCTTTTTCTCCTGACTCCGCCCACCTTCGGTGGAAGCAGCAGCAGTTTTCTTTTGCTGCTGTTGTTTCTCATTAATATTTACCCGCTCTTTTTCCTTGCGGATACGCTTACGTTTTTTCTTTTTCTTGTTTCTCTGTTCCTCCCGGTTATTTTCATCGTTCCTGGCGTTTGCAGGGAGGTCAATTTTGCCGACGACAGTAGGTCCAGACAATTTTTTCACTTTTGTCGGCACAAAACTGTCCTTATCTTGCTTCTTCTCCTCTCCGGCTTCTCCTGCAGATTCTTTCTTCTCTTCACTCACATCCGATTGCTGGGGTTGAGAGGATTTTCCGGCCTGCTGCTCCTTTTTATCCCTTTTGGTTTCAGCTTTTGGTGGTTGTTCCTTTTTCTCCTGATCGTCTTTTTTCTTTTTGGGATGAGACTTACTTTCCGATTTGGCTTCGGTCTTTTCTTTCTTGGTTCCGGATTCTGGTCTTTTTTCCTCTTTCTTTACTCCAGATTTCTCTTCAGAAGATTTTGGGCTTTTTGAACCGGTTTCAAGGTCAATTTTTCCAACCACTTTTATGTCTTTGTCTTGTTTTTCAGCTTCCACCGGAACATCCGTTTCATCTTCACCGCTCTGTTTATCGGCGGTTTTTTCCGATACAGGGGATTCTGTTTTTTCAGGTTCCTCTTGCGGGGATTGTTTTACATCTCCTTCTGAGGTTTCCGTGGTTTTATCTTCGCTGGATTCAGCTTCTTTAGGAGCAGCTTTTTCAGGAGCAGCTTTTTCAGAAACCGTTTCTTCAGATGTTGTTTCTTCAGACGTAACTTCTTTGGAATCCGTCTTTTTAGTATCCGGCGTGCCGGGCTCGGCGGTTTTTTCGGAAGTACTCTCTTCCGACGGACCGGCCTCTGCCTGTTGTTCTTCTTTGGCCGGTTCTTCTGCAGCCTTATCTTCTTCCGTCGTTTCGCTTTTGTCCAGGTCAATTTTACCCACAACCTTAACATCCATCTTTTGCCTGGGACGGGAAATATCAGCAGTTGGTTCTTCTTTATTTTCTTCGGGCTTGACGGATGCTTTTTCGGACTTGTCCCCTTCTTCTAAGTTTCCGGATTCACCTTCATCTTCTTCTTGCTGTTCTTCTTCCTTCAGGTCTTCAATAGAAACCGATGATTTTTTACCTTTTTGCTTACGCTCAACCAGTTTTTCAGATTCCATCTTTACCGTCAGGTCAGAACGGTACTCTTTCTTCAGAAGATCATACATTTCTTCCGAGACCTTGGTATTGGGGTTGGATTCGATCTCGAATCCCTTTTTATGCAAGAAATCAACAATGGTGTTGATGCCCACATTACATTCTTTTGCTATCTTACTAAGTCTTTTTCCAACTGCCATATAAGGGACTTTCGTTTTTCTGGTAAAAAAGATAAAAAATCTTTGAGGGACAAAGATAAACGAATTATTCAAATTCGGCTTTCAGAACATTGATTACCTCACGAATGGTCTCCTCCTCAAGGTCGGTCCGTTTGGTAAGGTCTTCCACTGTCAAATCAAGCACCGACTTTGCAGTGTCACAACCAATGGCCTTCAGTTCATCCAGTACCCAGCTTTCTATCTCATCTGTAAATTCGTCAAGTGAAACGTCTTCTTCGTCTTCATTCTCCGTTTCACGGTAAACATCAATCTCATACCCGGTGAGCTGACTTGCCAGCCGTATATTTAGTCCGCCTTTACCAATGGCCATGGAAACCTCATCGGGTTTCAAATAGACATCGGCACGCTTCTCATCCTCAAAAATCTTGATGGTCGAAACCTTCGCAGGATTCAGGGCCCGTTGAATAAACAACTGGGTATTGGCCGTGAAGTTAATGACATCGATGTTCTCGTTGTGCAACTCCCGTACGATGCCATGAATTCTCGAGCCCTTCATGCCCACACAGGCACCAACCGGATCGATGCGATCGTCGTACGATTCAACAGCTACTTTCGCCCGTTCACCGGGTGCACGGACAATCTTCTTGATGGTGATCAATCCGTCATAGATTTCCGGAACTTCAAACTCAAACAACCTTTCCAGGAACACAGGAGATGTGCGGGACAAGATGATCAGGGGTGTATTGTTTCGCATCTCAACGCGTATGACCACGGCCCGTACGGTTTCGCCTTTCCTGAAAAAATCGCCCGGTATCTGCTCTTCCCGGGGCAGGATCAGTTCATTTCCCTCATCATCGAGGATGAGCATCTCCCGCTTCCATATCTGATACACTTCACCGGTAATAACATCACCAATACGCTCGGTATATTTATTATAAAGATGATCTTTCTCCAGCTCCATGATCTGACCGGCCAGGTTCTGACGCAGGGTCAGGATGGCACGACGTCCGAATTTATGAAAGTTCACTTCATCCACGACCTCTTCTCCAACTTCATAATCGGGATCAAATTCTTTGGCATCGCTCAGAGCGATTTGCAAGTTGGCGTCTTCTACTTCCCCGTCGGGCACAACCTCACGGTTACGCCATATCTCAAAGTCGCCTTTGTCGATATTTACGATGACATCAAAATTCTCATCACTTCCGAAAATTTTGACCAACACACTCCGAAACGAGTCTTCCAGTACCCGAACCATGGTGGCCCGGTCAATGTTTTTCAGCTCTTTAAATTCCGAAAAAGTGTCTATCAGATTAATGTTTTCCATCGCTGTTGTATATAATTCTTTATTTTGTCTCTGCTTGCGGAGGTGCGTCAAATGTCCTAACAGTATTTAGCACAACCTTCGTGCAATTCGCACCTGATGTATCCCTAAAACCCAAACAGTTTTGATTCTGTTAAGTTTGTGTTAAAGTCCCTTTTCCGGGCTGCCTCTTTAACCCTTACCATCGGGGTTTCATACCCTGAGAACGGCCCATAATCCGGAAGCAATCCACGATAAATAATATGCTTTTCAATTTAAAGTTTAAGTATCTCCTTTACTTTATTAACTTCATCAAAACTAAACTGATGATTCAAAATCTGCAACTCTTTTTTCTTTTTTCCTTCGGGTTTGACTTTTTTTTCTTCTTTCACAACAAACCCTTCATCGGTAACTGCTTCAAGAATCCCTTTTTGGATTTTGCCGTCTGGTAAAATTACCTCAACAGGTCTTCCAATACATTTCAGATACTGCTCTCTAACCTTAAAAGGCTGACCAATACCGGGTGAAGATACTTCCAGCTCAAAATCTTCGGCATCACGATCCAGTGAATGCTCTATCAATCTTGAAATTTCCACACAATAACCTACCGGCACCCCCTGATCGCTGTCGATGAGCACCCAGATCTTATTGCCGGGTTTCACTTCTACATCCACAGGGAAATAACCATCTTCCTTAAGCCTGGGTGTAATCAGTTCAAGTATTTGTTCTTTTTGTATCATGCACAAGTTATTAATAAAATAGGGGACTCCTGTCCCCTATCCCACTCCTCGTGAAAACCGCTGCAAAGATAAGGAATGACCACCAAATATGCAAAAACCTTTATGCCTAAAAATCAAATCATTTTGATATTTCTTCAGGCATTTGCAGCATTCCCATCGAATCGCTTTCTTTGTGCCACAAAATCAGTCCGGAGAAACCGTGAATAATGAACAACCCCATAGTCAGCGAAAAATAGTGAACGATCCCGTTCATGGTTTTATCAGTATTTCCGACAATATTTTGTTCGAACTGATAGAGCATCCTTACCTGCAACGTCTCAGGCATATCAAACAACTGGGCCTGACAGGTCTTGTTTACCCCGGAGCCGTTCATACACGGTTCCAACACACCCTTGGAGCTTTTTATTTGATGGGGTCGGCCATTTCAGTTCTGAGGAACAAAGGCCATAACATTTCCACCGAAGAATCCACAGCTGCTGATGCAGCCATACTAATGCATGATATCGGCCACGGCCCGTTTTCTCATGCTCTGGAGCAAACCCTCATCGAACGACTGGGACATGAAGAGATATCCCTTCTCCTGATGCACAGACTTAACGATCATTTTAACGGTCAGCTGTCGGATGCCATAGATATATTCCGGGGAAATACCAGCAAACTGTTTTTACATCAGCTCGTGTCGAGCCAACTCGATATGGACCGGCTTGATTATCTGAAGCGCGACAGTTTCTTTTCGGGGGTTTCTGAAGGGGTTATTGGCTCTGACCGCATTATTAAAATGCTGAACATCAAAGACAACGAACTTGTAGTGGAAGCCAAGGGAATCTATTCCATTGAAAAGTTTTTGGTGGCCCGTAGGCTTATGTTCTGGCAGGTATATCTCCACAAAACCGCTCTGGTGGCTGAAAAGATGCTGATCAACATATTGAAACGGGCCAAAGAACTGGCACTCAACAACAAGGATGTTCCTGCACCACCCTTTCTCAACACATTTCTGAAAGGACGGTATTGTTCAGCTGATTTTATGGAACAGCCCCATCTTCTCGATGATTTTACCATGCTTGATGACAATGACATCATGAGTGCTCTTAAACTTTGGCGACGACACTCCGACCCAGTTCTGTCAAGGCTTTCATGTGACTTGCTGGACAGGCATCTGCTTCGCATCGAAATCGCAGACAACCCGTTTCCGGAAGCACGAGTAGAAACTCTGAAAAAAGAACATGCCCCTATGCCCGGTCTTACCAGCGAAGAACTTGATTACTTTGTATTTACAGATCATATCTCCAACAGCACATACAATACCGGCCAGGAAAATATTAATATAATTTACAAAGACAGCAGTGTAAAAGACATCTCTGTTGCCTCGGATATGCTGGATCATTCCGCGTTTGCGAAAACAGTTAACAAGTATATCTTATGTTATCCTAAATAGTGTAAGCAACAAAAAACTGGATCATTAAAGAACAAAAAGGCAGAAAAGCCATTTTTAATAGACGCATCCTCTGTTAACAGTGACATTTCGTTTCCGAAAACCGGCACTTCATCCTAAAATCCGCCACAAAAAACCCTTTTCGGCAACAACTATATTTTACTCAAAAGGATATATTTATTAGTTTTGTGCCAAATTTTCTTCACATGGAATTTACTGCACAACAGATAGCTGAACTCATCAACGGAGAAATAGAAGGCGATGCCGGCCAGATAGTCAGGGACGTTACAAAGATTGAAGAAGGAAAACCCGAAACCCTGACATTTCTTTCCAACCCAAAGTATGAGCAGCACATATACACCACCGATGCGTCGGTCGTGATCGTTAACAAGAGCTTCGAACCGGAAAAACCGGTGAAGGCCACTCTTATCAAAGTTGATGATGCGTATCAGGCATTGGCCAGACTGCTGCAGTTTTATGAAAGCTCCCTTCCCAGAAAGAAAGGGATTGAACAACCCTCTTTTATCGATTCCTCGGCAAAAGTGGGAGAATTTATATATGTGGGAGCATTCGCCTACATAGGGGAGAATGCCAAGATCGGAAATAATGTCCAGATATGGCCCGGAACATTCATCGGCGAAAATGTGGAAATCGGTGATGATACCATCATCTATTCAGGCGTGAAGGTTTACAAACATTGCAGGATAGGCCGGGCATGTATCATTCATGCAGGCGTTGTGGTCGGTTCGGACGGTTTCGGATTTGCCCCGGATGAAAGCGGGGAGTACCAGAAAATTCCCCAAATAGGAAATGTGATCATCGAAGACCATGTAGAAATCGGAGCCAATACCACCATTGACCGGGGCACCATGGGATCAACACTGATCCGAAGCGGTGCCAAGCTCGACAATCTGGTGCAGGTGGCGCACAATGTGGAAATTGGGAAACACACGGTAATCGCCGCACAAACTGGTATCGCCGGAAGTTCCAAGATCGGCAGCAACTGCATGTTCGGCGGACAGGTAGGCGTTTCGGGACACATCAAAATTGCCAACAAAACAAAGTTTGCCGCGCAAAGTGGTGCAGGAAAATCCATAACCAAAGAAAACACAGCCCATATGGGTTCGCCCGCTTTCGATGCCATGCAATATAACAAGTCATACGTGATCTTCAGAAAACTACCCGAGTTATACAAACAATTACAGGAAATACAGAAAAAAATCTCAGAAAAACAATCATGACCTTCAGGTCTGAATCATATTTCAGACATACGTGATTAAAGTTTTGTTATTATGGCAGAAAAACAAAGAACTCTCCGTGAATCAGTTACTTTAAAAGGCAAGGGCCTGCATACAGGAGCTGAAGTTTCACTTACCTTAAACCCGGCTCCCGCCGATTCAGGATTTTGCTTTAAGCGGATCGATCTTGAAGGACAACCCGTTATAAGAGCCCTGGTCGACAACGTTGTGTTTACCGATCGCGGGACAGTACTGGAAGAAAATGACGCCCGGATCAGCACAATAGAGCATTGCCTGGCTGCACTTCGCGGGATGGGAGTGGACAACTGTCTGATCGAAGCAGACGGAGCGGAAGCGCCAATCCTCGACGGCAGTGCCCGTCCTTTTGTTGATGCCATAAAAAAGAGCGGCATTGAAGAACAACAAGAGGACCGGGAATATTTTGTCGTAAAAGAAAAAATGGTAGTAGAAGATCCTGAAACCGGCAGTTCCATTGTTGCGATTCCCGAAGACGGAGAAACGTATCAGGCCATGATCTCATTCGACAATTCTCTCTTCCTGGCCAATCAGTTCGCCAATCTGGAGAGCATCGATGAGTTCGAGGAAGAGGTTAGCGCCTGCCGGACCTTTGTTTTTCTGCATGAACTTGAACCCCTCCTGAAGAATAACCTTATCAAAGGTGGTGACCTGGACAATGCCATCATTATCATCGACAAAGAAGTGGATCAGGATGAACTGGACCGTCTGGCCGTTTTATTCGACAAGCCCAAAGTTGAGGTTAAACCCATTGGTATTCTCAACAACCTTGAGCTACACTTTCCCAATGAACCGGCACGTCATAAACTTCTTGACGTGATCGGCGACCTTACCCTGACAGGACGCCCCATCAAGGGCCGGGTCATTGCCAAAAAACCCGGTCACAAGATCAACGCCGAGTTTGCCAGGGCCGTCAGGAAGGAGATCAAGCGCCGACAGTTAAAGATGGATGCACCTGATTATGATCCTGATGCAAAGCCGCTCTTCGACATCAATGACATTAAAAAATTTCTGCCTCACCGGCCACCTTTTCTCCTGGTTGATAAGATTATTGAACGCCAGGATCGAACCATTGTAGGGGTGAAAAATGTCACCATGAACGAACCCTTTTTTGTGGGACATTTCCCCGAAGAGCCCGTCATGCCCGGTGTTCTGCAGGTTGAAGCCATGGCCCAGATCGGCGGCATACTGGTTCTTTGCCAGGTAGATGACCCCAAACTTTACAGCACATATTTCATGAAAATCGATAACATCAAGTTCCGGAAAAAAGTGGTGCCGGGCGATACTGTTATTTTCAAACTCGAGCTAACAACGGAGATACGACGAGGCGTAGCAAACATGAAAGGAACTGCTTTTGTTGGCAACAACATTGTAGCAGAAGGTGAATTCATGGCACAGATTGTCAAAAACAGAAAATAAACCGGGCCGGAAAATTTCTTTTAACCCTGACATGCGAGAAAACGCCCGGCGAAAGCATTCCAGAGGCTAAAAAACATAATCTCAAATCCATCTTATCCGGTTCACCTGTATTGATTAAATTTCTTCTGGAAAACCGGCCAATTAGATTTGACAAACAGATCAATTTATGAAGCAACCACTTGCATACATTCACCCCGAAGCCAAAATTGCCCCCAACGTGGTCATTGAACCATTTGTTACCATCGACAAAAATGTTGAGATTGGGGAAGGGACCACCATTGGTTCTAATGTGACCATCCTCGAAGGGACACGCATCGGGAAAAACTGCAATATATTTCCGGGAGCCGTTATCGGAGCCATCCCCCAGGATCTGAAATTTGAAGGAGAAGAGTCCCTTGCCATTATTGGAGACAATACCACCGTCAGGGAGTTTGTCACCGTAAACAGAGGTACCAAGTCAAAAGGAAAAACCGTCATCGGAAGTCATTGCCTGCTCATGGCTTACGTTCATGTAGCTCACGATTGTGTCATCGGCGACCAGGTGATTCTAGTCAACAACGTACAGGTAGCCGGCGAAGTTAAAATTGATGATTGGGCCATCGTGGGTGGAATGTCTGCCGTTCACCAGTTCGTACACATTGGAAGCCATGTTATGATATCGGGCGGTACCCTTGTCAGTAAAGATGTCCCCCCCTATGTGAAAGCCGCAAGAGAGCCGATATCTTATGCCGGTGTGAATTCCATAGGTCTAAGAAGGCGGAGCTTCACCAATGAACAAATCCGTGATATTCAGGATATTTACCGGTTTATGTTCCAGAAAGGACTGAACAACACCCAGGCCATTGACCGCATCGAGGCCGAACTGCCAGCCTCAAACGAACGGGACCAGATCATTCTTTTTGTCAAAAATTCGCAAAGAGGAATTATCAAGGGATACCATCAGGACGATAACAGCCATTAACCGGAAGAAGTCAACCATGTGAAATTTTTGGATGCCGGACAGGAAATCAATTGTTATTCTTGCCCGGCATTTTCCCGTAAAAACACCTGAGTCAGTCGTCGTGAACATCCAACACTGAATTCCCGGGATATTAGGACTAAACAGCGCAAATGCTACTGGTCGCTATCCATATTATTTTTGTCTGAAGTTTTCAGTGGATCAGATGTGAGTTCCTTGTAGTTGGCTCTTCGTTTAAAGATATCAATGGCCAGGTAAATGGCTTCCCTGAACGAACTTTCATCGGCCTTGTTCTCCCCTGCAATTTCAAAAGCAGTGCCGTGATCTGGTGAGGTCCGAACAACCGGCAGTCCCCCGGTCAGATTGACCCCCTCGGAAAAAGCGATGGTTTTGAAAGGAGCAAGTCCCTGATCATGATACATGGCCAGAACAGCGTCAAAGCGTCCCACCTCTCCTGAACCAAAAAGCCCGTCAGCAGCATATGGTCCCAGGGCCATGATGCCTTCCTCACGTGCAACCTCAATGGCGGGTTGAATAATGTTGATCTCTTCATCTCCGAGCAGCCCACCATCTCCGGCATGCGGATTCAATCCAAGAACAGCGATACGGGGTTTTCGTATGGTAAAATCGACACGCAGGGTCTTATCCAGTACCCGGAGCTTATCCAGTACCTTTTCAACAGTAAGCTGGGCGGGAACATCTTTTATTGCCATATGACCAGTAACAACACCAACTTTAAGATTTGGACTGACCAACAGCATGATATGAGACTGTACCCCGAACTGATCGGCAAGATACTCAGTATGTCCTGGAAAATAAAAATCCTCAGACTGGGTCACATTTTTATTGATCGGTGCTGTTACCAAAACGTCAACTGCCCCATTCCGAAGATCTTCCACTGCTTTACTGAGTGCCTCAAAAGCAGCCTGGCCTCCAATTTCAGTAGCTTTTCCAAGCTCAACCCTAACATTGTCGTCAAGACAATTGACAATATTAATTCTTTTGGGGTGCGCTTCTTCACCGGAGCGAATACTGTTCAGACTGAAATTGGCAATGTTCAGAGCTTTCCGGTGATAGGCCGCCACTTTAGATGAACCATAAATGACCGGTGTATATAATTCCAGGATCTTTGGATCGGAAAGGGTTTTGAAAATGATCTCATAACCAATCCCATTAATATCTCCCTGGGTTATAGCAACTTTTACCTTTTCTGTACTCATAAAATATAAACCTTCATTCTGTCACACATTATTGGCATTCTAAACCTCTTGCTGAAACATAATCCCACCTGAAAAAAGGAACCATAAACCATCAATGGTTTGACTGGCGAAAATAGTCCCTGATCATTACCTTCTTCAATTCACGATGAATGATCAACTCGGTGATAATTTCAGAAAGCGTTCCTTCCGGAAATTGTTGCTGGTAACGGTCAATTTCTTCGGGATCGACATCGATCCGGTACAGCAGGTTAAAAAACTTAGCACCATTCCGTGCCAGTATATCTTCTGCATGAATTTTCATCTGACCGAAAAGCTCCTGATAAAAATCGTTCACATTACCGGAAAAACGGATGTCAAGTTCAAATTCTGCGAAATCTTTTATAATCTGAGCAGCCGTTTCCCGTATCAAATCTTCCCTTTTGGCGGCTTTTCTGATCTCTTCTGCTGAAAGGGAGGGGAGTGTCATCCGGCATCCTCCTCTTCATCATCATCAAGAAATTTGAAAGAATAAAGAACGGCTTCTACTTCCCACAATAGATTGCGTTTTTCAGGCTTTTCGGGGGCATATACATATCCGTCGGTCACAACCACTCGGCTGTTTTCCTCATCAATATGGGCAAAACTAATAAAGGGGCCTCCCATGAGATCGCCTTCCACTTTCCATAAGCCTCGCAACTCAACGATTTGATGATCATTATGTTCAAATCGCTTATAGGTGACCGGTACATTCAATTCGGTGGTCATATATGAGCCCTCAGACGGCCCGGGAATATTTCGCTCCAAAACCGAATCTCTTTTATTGAGCAAATTTGTTTGTGAGATGGATTCCGGACCGGTATATTCATATGACCAAATCAGCAGCCCCTGGCTTGTCAGGGGGGTTTCATTCGACATCCACATAAAATCCTTTCCAGGTTGGTTTGCACTGTAATTAACCGGCACGGTCATATATGCATCCCATTCTTCCTGAAACTCTTCTGTCAGTTCCTTGTTGATGTATTTTTTGAAATATTTCATATTTCTCTCCCGCTCTGCACGCACAAAAAAGCTGGTAAGCTTCACTTCTTCGGCGTCGAGGAGAGAATCCAGTTCCCATGAATCACGCGCAAATACCCGCGCCAGGGCCTGTTGCTTGCCCCACATATCTTTGTAGAATTTGATATCAGGTTCATGTTCATCTCCCATTTCCACAAGCACCAAATTCCGGAAAGCGCGAAGGCGTTCACCGAAAGCCCTGTGGGGAATAATGGAAAGATCAAATAATGGCTCGGCCTGAGGCAAACCAATCACGGTCTGTCGAAACATCTCTTCCAATGTTTTGCCCCCGGCTTCATCCCGTACAGAATCGTTCATAACAACAAGGACTTCTCCAGTACTGCCAGAAATATTGGGTTTGTGCGACTCCCCTTTGTCTTTGCATCCGAAAAACAAGGCAGGAAGCACAATCAAAAGTAAAACAAATAACGGATTTGAATTATATCGCTTCATATGCTCAAAAAAATTAAGACTTCACTTCCTGATAACTCTATTGTAACCAGAATAATTCAAGGGATGAATTTACAAAAAAAAAGCCAAAGCATCACTTCGCACCAATTATTCTCCATCGGGAATTAAGGGTGTCATGCCGGCATTAAAATGATTTCTTCCAATATTGTTTTCAATTTCAGGTATAGGGTCGTTTCGTTTTTTGGAAGGTTGTGGTCGCCAAACCTCCAGCACTTGTCCCGGATGTAAATTTTTTTTGTCAAGGCCGTTCCAATACATAAGATCCTCAACCCGGCATTGATACTTGATCGCAATTTCATGAAAAAATTCACCTGGAGCCACGATGTGATCGGTTCTTTCCCTTCCGGTGGTATCTCCGAACTCAGGTGGCTCTTCTCCTGGCGGCATTTCTTCTGTCTGAAAGCAGGGTTGCCGGCGATGGAAAATGTCCATTTTCTCGGTAGGAACGACAATCTTTGCAGGCCCAGATCTGACAGGAATGTAATCCATTTTATACGCAGGATTCAACTCCCTGAGTATTTCTATAGGGATTCCGGTCATTTCGGATATCTGTTCAAATGACACACCCCCTGAAACCGAGGTTGTAGAAAGATCATCGTAGGAAAATGTCTCTTCAGAAGGCTGAATGCCATGTAACCGATAATGTTCCATGGCATAGCTTACAGCAATAAACGCGGGAACATAACTTTTCATCTGCCCCGAGAGATAAGGACGGAGCTTCCAGTAATCCCGCTCTCCACCGGCCTCAGCAATGGCTTCTTTCACTGCTCCTATGCCACCGTTGTAAGCGGCTAAAGTCAGCAACCAATCATCAAAATTGGCATAAAGATACTTTAGATAGCGACATGCAGCATCAGTAGCTTTTTCGGGATCTGCGCGCTCATCAATATAGGAAGTTACTTCCAGGTCAAACATCCTGGAAGCCTGATAAAGAAATTGCCACAACCCGTAAGCCCCGGATGAAGATCTGGCC
The DNA here is from genome assembly GCA_046483585.1 of Marinilabilia sp. Lineage (GTDB taxonomy): Bacteria > Bacteroidota > Bacteroidia > Bacteroidales > Marinilabiliaceae > Marinilabilia. Next base: position 28,118 of record JAWOCV010000165.1, on the reverse strand, counting down.
CGGGGATCGAGAGCCGACTCAATGACCGCCAGATATTTCAATTCCAGAGGGAGCTCGTACTTGTCCAAATACTCTTCAAAAAGCGGAAAATATCTGTCAGCACGGGCCAATATGCCGGAAAAATGATCCGGTCTCCTCTTTGTGTAAACATCAAGGTAAGCCTGAACCCGCTCATTGTATGTCAATGGAATTGGTGTTTCCTGATTCAGTTTTTCAATCCGCGATTCCACAAGGTAATCCGGAACGTGGGAAGAATCACCACCAGAAAACTGCCCAAAGCTTTTCCCCAAAAAAACAGTCAGTACAAAACTTAACAACAATTGTCGAACCATAGCTCAAACCTAGCAGGTCACGAAGACAACAGATTAAAATCCGGTTTTAATGATTCCAGAAGAATCCTTATTGTGAATCCCGGGATTGGCTCAATCGAACGGAAACCAACAGGATCGCATTCCTCTTCAACAGATTGAAAAACCTGCATCAAGACTGTGATTCGTCCTTTTTCTTCTCTTCTTCCTGCTCTTCAAGTGACTTCTTTTTCTCCTCAGAAGCTTCATTTCTGGCTTTTTTAAATTCACTCATCCCCTGCCCCAATCCTTTCATAAGCTCGGGTATTTTACGTCCACCAAACAGCAACAAAATAGCCAGCACAATAATAATCCATTCCCAACCACCCGGTATTACCAAAAAATTTGCAAATAGTTCCATATTTAAAAAATTAATTATCAAGTTATTAAACCAAAATCAACGGATCCTCTCCCGGATCAATCACGCTCAAACATTCATTCCATCGCCTATACAAATGTATAAATTAATTAATTCCCTATGTCGAAATTAAGAAAATAATCCTGCTTAAGGCTTATTCAAAGAGCCACCTGAATATATCATTGCCATTGGCATACAACAACAGGCTGAGCAAAATGATCATACCGACCATCTGGGCATGTTCCAGAAACTTTTCACTGGGCTTCCGGCCACTAATGATCTCATATAACAAAAACAACACATGTCCGCCGTCCAGAGCCGGAATAGGTAAAATATTCATAAACGCAAGAATCAAAGAAAGCAGGCCGGTTGTATGCCAGAAACTGCTCCAATCCCAGCTGGGCGGAAACAAACTGCCGATGGTACCAAATCCTCCTACCTGACGGGCGCCTTCTTTTGTAAAGATGAGTTTCAACTGTTTCACGTATCCGATTAGAATGTTAAAACCCTTTTTTATGCCTGCGGGAAATGCTTCAAAAAAACCATACTTTTGACGCTGGATATCAAGATAATGACCCGGCGACTTGTTTCCAATTCCAATCTTTCCCGATTTATTAACGGCCACAGGCAAAGACATCAATTCCCCATCCCGGTAAAAAGAAACAGTGGTACTATCTCCTGTATGTGTAAGAAGCTCCCGAACAAATGCATGAAAGAACGGGACTTCCTTTCCTCCCACACCAACCAGGCTATCCCCTTTCTGAAGACCGGCTTTTTCGGCCGGCATACCGGATATTACAGAATCGACCACAAAAGGGACTCTGTATTGGGCAAACTGCCTTACATTCTCAGAGAGAAACCTTTTGCCAAGCTCATCCGGGAGTGAAAGCTCAAACACAGAATCATCCCTCTGCACAGTCAATTCCTGCGGATCTTCAAGCAATACATGCCGTGAAATATCGGACACGGTTTTTACTTTGAAAGTATCCACTGCCAATATTTTGTCTCCATCCTGCAATCCTATTTCATGACCGATTGGGTCAAAAGCCAGACCATAATTGGCTCCTTCAACAGGAATATACGATTCCCCCCACTTGAAAAGTATCATCCAGAAAATGAACATGGCCAGAATAAAATTGATGAGTACCCCTCCAACCATTATCAGCAGCCTTTGCCAGGCTGGTTTGGAGCGAAACTCCCAGGGCTGGGCAGGTTGGTTAAGCTGCTCTTTGTCCATGGACTCATCAATCATGCCGGATATTTTCACATACCCTCCCAGAGGCAGCCAACCAAGACCATATTCTGTATCGCCTTTTTTAAACTTAAATATAGAGAAACCGGGATTGAAAAAAAGGTAAAATTTTTCAACGCGTGTCTTAAATATCCGGGCGAAAAGGAAATGACCAAATTCGTGGAGAATCACCAGAATGGAAAGACTCAGGATCAGTTGTAGTGCTTTTATTAAAAATTCCATGTTTTATAAAGTCTGATTTTTTAAGCTTATATTTTGTCAATCGTCCGTTAAACTTTTGCAAGAACCCCGGAGTTAATTGTTGATATTACCCCGGATTATTGACTTCGTCGAACTTCCTTTCATGAATAATCCCTGCATCCGACAGCAACTAAGATTCAGTAAAAAAATTTCAAAAGTTTAACTTCATCTAAGTCGGGGTTCCTGGTATCAGAATTTCAGTATTATACGATCCATCTGAAATCTGGTATCTAAAAATCTAACGATCTGTTATTTTGTCAAAGGGCACAAATATATGGTTTTTTGATGAATCAAAGGGTTGTGACCTCCCTGTTAAAACAAACGGCCTCTGTCTATTCAGTAATGTTCAGGAATCCCTGAATGCCATGGATCTTCCGCCGGTTTTTCAACGGGGGATAACTTCTCTTGCAATGGTCCTTGCCTCCCGGTCGGTTTCGATGTAATCCAGAAATCCTGGATCTTTAACAAAAGAAGTTCTCTTCATGGCCTTTTCAATCACCGACGACATTTCAACAAAACCAATTCGGGCCTCCAAAAATGCTTCAACCGCCACTTCATTAGCAGCATTCACAATGCAGGGCATATTGCCTCCCCGGTACATGGCATCAAAGGCCAGCCCCAAATTTCGAAACACACTGACATCAGCCTTTTCGAAAGTAAGCGCAGGATAATCGGCAAAGTTAAATCTTGCAAATTCGTTTTTAAGTCGCCTTGGATATCCCAATGCATACTGGATGGGCAACTTCATATCGGGCAGTCCCATTTGAGCTTTAACAGAGCCATCGTCGAACTGTACCATTGAATGTATAATGGACTGTGGATGTACAACAATTTCTATCTGGCCGGGGTTTACATCAAAAAGCCATTTGGCTTCTATGGCCTCAAAACCTTTGTTCATCAAGGAGGCAGAATCAATCGTAATCTTATTGCCCATTTTCCAGTTGGGATGCTCCAGGGCCTGACTACAATCAACTGTTTGCAGAAAACTGAGGTCTTTTCCCCTGAATGGTCCGCCCGATGCCGTAAGAACAATTTTTTCAATGGCATTGTCGCCCTCGCCTACCAGGCACTGAAATATGGCAGAGTGTTCCGAATCGACCGGAAGAACAGGTACACCCTTCTCTTTGGCAAGAGCCATCACCATTTCACCTGCCACGACCAATGTTTCCTTATTGGCCAATGCCAGAGGTTTTCCTGCTTCCAACGCGCGAATGGTAGGCAAAAGTCCGGAAAACCCAACAAGGGCCACCAATACCATATCAACCGTGCTCATGCCCGCCACCTGTTCAATAGATTCCTTTCCGGCATAGACTTTTACGGGTAGACCTTCCAGTTGATCACAGACCTGTTTGTATTTTTCTTCACATCCGATGACAACCACATTGGGTTGATACCTCCGGGCCTGTTCAATCAACAGTTCAGCATTATTACCGGCTGTCAGGACTTCAATTTCAAAAAGAGCAGGATGCTCGTCAATTACCTGCAGGGCCTGTGTTCCGATCGAGCCTGTAGAGCCCAGAATGGCGATGCGACGTTTCATGTATGGATGAAAAATTGATTAAAAAGTATCTCAGAAGGAAATATATTCTTGCGGATCAAGCGGGACACCATTATGCCAAAGTTCAAAATGCAGGTGGGGGCCGGTTGTTAATTCCCCCGAATTTCCCACATTGGCTATAGCCTCACCGGCCTTCACATGATCGCCCACACTCTTCATCAGGCGTTCATTGTGTTTATAGACGGAAATCAGATTACTGGCATGTTGTATCTGTATCACATAGCCGGTTTCCACGGTCCAGTCAGAAAAGAAAACCACCCCGTCCATCACAGCAGATACACGGGCTCCTGGTCCGGCTACAATATCCACCCCGTGATGACCGGTAGGATCGCCAAATTCATTGACAACCATACCTTCCAGTGGGCTCGTAAGAAAAGTATTTGCCAATAACGACTCTGACTGATCATCCGGTCTTTCAGACGACAAACTGAAACGTTCTTCCCGCTCCACAAGGGCCCGAAATGCCGAATCTTCTTCGGATGGGGAAAACTCAACATTGCCAAAACCATCTTCCTCATTATTATCACCATCACCCGTTTCTAATTCCGATTCAGCCCTTTCCTGACTTTCCCTACTTTCGTCTTCCGGGACATCTCCCCGTACAATTCTCTGCATATTCTCGATGAACTCGTTCCGCTTCTCTATTTCCACATATAGAGAATCCACACGCTGGGCATTTCTTACGATCATCAGACGCTGATTGGAATCGGGATAACCCGGAATATACTCGCGTAAACCGGTAAAAGCAATCAATAATACGACAAGGGCGATCAGTATAATCGCTGAAAACCCCACAAGCGTAAATACATTTAATCTCGACAATCTTAAAACCACAACCTCCTCATAAGTTTGCTCATTAAAAATGGCCAGCTTGTATTTACTCTTGAGCTTCTTTACAAATTCTTTTCGCTTATTACCTGCCATAATGCTTGATCAAGATTCTAACCCCCTCATTATGAGTTATGAATTATTTTTTTATTGCTCCCTCAGGAAGTCCCGGGAAAGATTCTGAATTCAACTCCGTTCGTCCTTTCCGATGCTCGTTCCCAATTGGCTATATGCATCGGGAAACGCTGTTTCACGACAAAAATAATCATTTATATGGACGTAACGAAAAAATCATCAAGGAGGTAAAGGTTTCTCCAAAAGAACTACAATCACATTTATTAAAAATTAACAGGGAAAGATTTGCATCAGGCAACAAAAGCCCTTATATTTGCAACCTCTTAAGAAGAAAAACACACATCAAAAATATATTGCGGGGTGGAGCAGTTGGTAGCTCGTTGGGCTCATAACCCAAAGGTCGTCAGTTCGAGTCTGGCCCCCGCTACTAAAGCCGGAAAAGCAGATGTTTTTCCGGCTTTTTTGTGTAAGATACCTTCTTCAATTATGTCCCCTGACCATAGTCTTTACGGTTTACGGAAGCCTTCGTAACCACCCCGGACCTCAAAATTTTCAACCTTTTTCCTTCTGTAAACCCCCTTTGAGGTTTTTGCAGTGCCCTGAAAGGGCAGACGGAACAATGCAAAGTTTTTATTATTGGATAGTTGCGACTTATTTGCATTGTTATGCAACAATAGTCCGTGAAACTTTTGCAAAAAATTGATTTTTAGTTTTTTAAAAAACGTGCATTATTTCTACTAAGAGGCAGATTATTAATGTTATACGATTGATCTTGAATCTTATATCTAAAAATCTAACGGTCTATTGATGCAAGCATCTTATTATCAATTACCTGAAAAAGCTTAACAGAATATTGTTAATTTACAAAATTTAATTTTGTGTTTTTCACTGAATTAACACTAAGCAATCATCAAATCCCCCATTCCAGTAAATAATCTGTATAATACCCCTTAAAATTAAGCATTTCCATTGGTTTTACCGGACATTTTTCATACATTGCAAACAGAATAATAACCATAAGTATTAACCGAACATATAAAAAATTCAACAAAGAGCCCATGTTCATCCAAAGACTTTCCGTCTCTTTTCTGTTGTTTTCCTTAACATTATCCCTGGCCTCTCAGGACAGAATAACGGGTCATACTTTTGCCACCCGCTCCGAAGTCATCGGAGAGAAAGGGATGGTAGCGACCAGTCATCCCCTGGCAACCCAGATCGGTCTTGACATACTAAAAGAGGGGGGTACAGCAGTTGATGCTGCCATTGCTGCCAATGCAGCCCTCGGCCTCATGGAGCCTACCGGTTGCGGCATTGGCGGCGACCTTTTCGCTATGGTGTGGGACGCGGAAACAAAAGACCTCTATGGGCTCAATGGGAGCGGACGTTCACCAAGACTGCTGACCATTGATTATTTTCACTCCAATAACATGGACAGGATTCCCTCTTCCGGACCACTTCCCGTTTCGGTGCCCGGTTGTGTAGACGCCTGGTTTGAACTGCATGAAAAATTTGGTAAAAAGCCCATGAGCGAGATCCTGGATCCGGCCATTTCTTATGCAGAAAATGGTTTCCCGGTCACGGAACTGATCAGCCATTACTGGAAATTATCCCTTGATCATTTTTCAGATTACCCAAATGTGAAAAAAGTGTTTTCCATTGACGGAGAAGCACCCAAAAAAGGCGACATATTCAAGAATAAAGAGCTGGCCGAAACTTACCGGTTGCTTTCCGATAAAGGACGTGATGCCTTTTACAAAGGGAAAATTGCCGAGACCATGGTCAATTTCATTCAGGGCGAAGGCGGGTTTTTATCGGAAGAAGATCTGGCTCTGCACAGCTCTCAATGGATTGACCCCATAGCGGTGGATTATCGCGGATACAAGATATGGGAACTCCCCCCTAACAGCCAGGGTATTACAGCACAGATCATGCTGAACATTCTCGAGGGATTTGATTTTTCTCCCAAAGATTTTGGTACACCAAAGCATCTTCATCTGGTCAATGAAGCCAAGAAACTGGCCTTTGAAGACAGAGGCCGGTTCATTGCCGACCCGGACTTTTCAAATATTCCACTGAACAAACTCCTCTCAAAAGAATATGCCGCCAAAAGAAGAGACCAAATCGATACTGCAAGGGCCGGACGGTTTTCTCCAGGCATTGAAAACAACAGCGAGACCATTTATCTGACAGTAGCCGATAAATGGGGAAATATGGTTTCCCTCATCCAGAGCAATTACAGGGGAATGGGATCAGGAATGGTACCGCCGGGACTAGGATTTATGCTGCAAAACCGCGGAGAACTTTTCTCCCTGAAAGCTGGTGATGCCAATGAATACGCACCCGGGAAAAGACCTTTTCATACCATTATTCCCGGTTTCGTAACCAAAGATAATTCCCCCTGGCTGAGCTTTGGTGTCATGGGCGGTGATTTCCAGCCTCAGGGTCATGTCCAGATATTAATGAACCTCATCGATTTCGGAATGAACCTTCAGGAAGCGGCAGATGCTCCAAGGTTTGCCCATTCAGGCTCTTCCTCCCCCACCGGAGAAGACGCAAAATCCTCAGGAGAAATTAAAGTTGAGGACAGAATACCATATGAAACCGTTCGGGAGCTGATGCAAAGGGGACACAAAGTTTCGTTTGACCTTGGAGGATACGGCGGTTTCCAGGGGATTATGTATGATGAAGAGCAAGGTGTTTACATCGGAGCCTCAGAATCAAGGAAAGACGGACAGGCCGCCGGCTTTTAATTAACGTTAAACCACTCATGTTCAAATACAAAGTGTCATTTTAGGCAATAGTCATAAGAAAAAGTCAGTTCGTCAAAAGATTTTGGATTAATACCATTTTAATCATTACTTTGATATTATGTTTTTGTAAAGTTTTTAACTGCCGAAAAAGAGAAGAATTTCAATTCATTTTTTTGCCTGTTCTTTTGGCAAGAAAATAAAATTGCAAATAACAGGAATTGGTTAAATTGGCTGTGACCAAAAGCTTTCTCCGGACCAAAAATAAGCCAGTCGTTAAGCTTTTTCAATAATCAGGAAGCACACAGAGAAGTTCACAATTTTAGGGCTATGAAAAAAATTAAGGAGGTAGTGGATCTCTTTCAACAAAAGATTTCCGGCCGACATAATCAAAACCTTGATGCCTTTTTCGCATCTGGTGCAGCAACCAAATTGGTTCATGCCCTGAATGTTTCTTCTTCCTCAAACAAAGGCAAGCTTCCCCTCATTGCACTCTCCCAGCAAACCGCTCAGGCAGGACGCGCAAAATATGTCGTAATAGCCAGGATGACCCAGGACTCTGATTTCATCGTGGAAACCATCGTCAGCGCAAATAAAACCATTGCCCACAATAACGAATGTTTCAAAAGGGATCTTCTCCATAACCTGGCAAACGACAGCGTGGTTCACAGCCATAATGCCCGTGAAATTCTTCAGGCCATAAATATTTCTGACCATAGGATCAAACATGTCACGGCTGTTCTTTTAAGAGACCATGAAAACACACCCATCGGGGCTGTTTTAGGTTTTTCAAAAAGCACCAAACCTACAAAGGCATTGACAAACGCTCTTCAATTCTTCTCGTTCAACATTTCCTCGGAACTGATGCACCTCATCAACCAGGAAAAACTGGAAAAGAAAAACCGGGAATTGCTCAGGACAGAGGAGGAGCTGAAACTAAAAAACCAATTACTGGACAATCTCAACAAAAATATCTCCAAAGCCAAACAAGTTGTTGACGAAAGCAGCCGCCTGAAATCAGCTTTTCTGGCAAATTTAAGCCATGAAATAAGAACACCCATGAATGTCATTATGGGCTTCACTGAACTCCTCAGTGCCGAAAACATGTCAACCGAACAACGGCGCAATTACATCGACATCATTCAGCAAAACGGAACACGTCTTTTGCACATAATGGACTCTCTCATCGACATTTCGCGGTTCCAGGCAAAGAATATCGGAAAAGACCAACAAGCTTTCCCGCTTAATCAGATGATGCAACAGCTTCAAAACACCTATCAGCCCGACATCGAAATTACAGGTAAACCTCTGAAACTAACACATTCCCTGGGAGCAAAAGACGGAATGGACATGGTTGTTCTCGACAAGGAAGCCATCTATAAGGTTTTGAACCACCTGCTTGACAACGCAGTAAAATTCACGGCTTCAGGAATCGTTCATTTTGGTTATGAGATTCGGGAACAACAGATCCTGTTCTTTGTGGAAGACAGCGGGATAGGACTTCCGGAAGGCAAAGAAAAAGAGATATTCGATCTTTTCCGGCAGGGAGATCTTCGTCTCAGCAGGCAATTTGGGGGCACCGGACTCGGTCTGGCAATTGCCAAACGATATGTTAATGCCATGGACGGACAGATTTGGTGCAGCAACAAGGCAAAGCCAGACAGAGGATCCATGTTTAAATTCACTCTGCCATATCATCCGCCTGGTGTTAATCAATCAGAAAGTAACAAAAACAAGGGAGCTGCTTCAATAAAATTGCTGCATTCAGCCATTAACTCTCTGCACTATTAGTACATCCGTATGAGTCTCTTTGTTGCCTTCCTTTTCGTAGAGAACGTATTAATTAGTATTTGTCTATAAAGTACCACTTGCGTCGTTATGCCTGCCTGGCGGGTTATGAAAAAGAAAGCTTGATGTTCAAACGAATATTTGCTCATATAACAGGTTTCAAATATGAAAAACGGCAGACAGGCCTGCCTGGCGGGTTATGAAAAAGAAACATTCTGGATCTTTGATGTTAAAACATTAAAATTGATGGTTCCATATACATAAAACGGCAGACAGGCCTGCCTGGCGGGTTATGGAAAAGAAACATGCTGGTGTTTTGATTTAAAACAACTTAATCAGATGGTTACTTTTTTACAAAACGGCAGACAGGCTTGCCGCCAAAATACTCATTTACGCAAGTAGACTGCGCTTTTGGCGGCTTCGCACGCCTACCAATTGGCACTTTCTAAACAAACACATGATTACTTAAACACGTTGTCCAATTTATAGACGGACACTAATTAAAATGCGGCCATCAAAAGTCCTATATCTTTGGAGGGTATATTGAATTTTTCCCCGATGGTATGATTGGTGAGTATGCCTTTGTAAAGATACAACCCATGACTAAATCCCATATCCTGTTTAATAAGATTACTAATGCCACCTCCCATAGCCATCCTCAGAAGAATAGGGGCAAAAATATTACTTAGTGCAATAGAAGAAGTACGTGCCACTCGCGAAGCAATATTGTGAACCCGGTAATGAATCACACCGTGATGAATGGAAACCGGTTCATTTTGTTCCGATGAAGGCACAGCCGTTTCAAGACAACCCCCGTTACCCATGCTGATGTCCACAATGATGGACCCCGATTTCATCGAAGCGACCTGTTCTTCAGATATAAGGAATCCGCTCTGAGGGTCGAAATATCTCAAACTGCCGATCACGGCATCCGCGGAGCGCAAAGCCTTACTCAAAACCTGCGGATGAAGAACGGAAGTAAAAAGCCGATGTCCCACATTCCGCTCGAGTTCACGTAAATTACGGTATGAATTGTCGAACACCTTAACCTGGCAGCCCAGTCCCAGTGCTGCTCTCACGGCAAATTCACCCGCTGTTCCGGCGCCTATGATCACCACCTCTGCAGGCGAGATACCGGTAATGCCACCCAGAAGAACGCCTTTTCCGTCCTTAGCCTTACTTAGATACTCAGATGCGATCATAATGGCGGCATACCCCTCTATTTCGCTCATACTCCGGACAATGGGATAACAATCCGATTCATCCTTCAGAAACTCATAAGCCACTGCATTCACCTTCCGGTGCATTAACTGCTGAATTGAATTCCGGTCCTGCTTATCCAGATGCAAAAGGGAAATGAGCAATTGCCCGGGGGATAAGAGTTGACGCTCTTCCTTGTCGGGTGGTGCTACTTTCAGCACAACATCGCAGCGGAAAGGATCTTCATGATTATTCACAATACGGGCACCTGCCTCGGAAAAATCGTGATCATAATAATTGGCAGCATTGCCTGCTCCGCTCTCAATAACGATTTCATGACCATTGGCTACCAACAATTCCACCCCCTGGGGGGTAAGAGGAATTCGGTTTTCACCTTCCTCCCGCTCAAAGGGAACTCCAAAAGACATGGATTTTTGTTTCCTTCCAACTTCGAGAAGTTCCTCCCTGGGCATCAAGCCCACCTGATTCATGGCAAAATAATATGATGCGCTTTTCCCTTCGTCTCCCATAGTTTAATCAACTAATTTTACGACAAGTTACAAAAAATCATTTGCATCCCTTAACTTTTAAACATGGAATCTTCAATCGTACACCTTCAGGGTACGGTTTCCCTCATGATCGGCAGACATGTAAACATCAAGCCTGTCCGATGGCAACACCTCTGCAACTTTCTCCGGCCATTCGATGAGACAGACCACACCACTGAAAAAATAGTCTTCATATCCCATATCGAAGACTTCTTCGACATTCTTCAGCCGGTAAAAATCGAAATGATAGATGGTCTCACCATAATCGGCAGCATACTCATTCACAATAGCAAAGCTCGGACTTGTGACATGTCCGCTTACCCCCATATGTTTACAAAGACCTTTGATAAAAGTAGTCTTCCCTACACCCATTTCTCCGTAAAAAGCCACCACTTTATGGTCACGAAGAAGAGGCAAAAACTCTTCAGCAATCTTGTCGATCTCCCTTTCGGAATGAATAGTAAATTGATGCGCCATGTCTTTGTTTTATTTCTGCCTGATCCGGGCAAATCGATTCATAAAATTGAAGGCGAACAAATCAGACAGGGACCAACTCAACCAGAGGAACCAGCATCTCTTCAAGAGATACGCCGCCATGCTGAAATGTGTCCTTGTAATAATTGACGTAATAATTGTAATTATTGGGATAGGCAAAAAAATCGTCGCCTTTTGCAAAAATATAGGATGTGGAAACATTAACCCGCGGAAGAAAGACTTTTTCCGGTTTTTTAACTTCAAACACATCCTTGGCTTTGTAAGCCAGGTTTTTTCCCTGCTTAAAACGAAGATTGGTATTGGTATTACGGTCGCCGACAACTTTTACAGGATGTTGCACCCGAACGGATCCATGGTCAGAGGTCAGTATAACTTTGATATTTTCGCTTGCGAGTTTTTTCAAAAGATCGAACAAGGGAGAATGCACGAACCATGATTGAGTAAGGGAGCGGTAAGCCGATTCATCGGCTGCCAGTTCCCGAATCATTTTCATTTCGGTACGTGCATGTGATAACATATCCACAAAATTGAACACAACAACCGAAAGATCATTGGCTTTCAATTGATTATAATTGTCCACAAGTTTTCGTCCATTTTCCGTATCGCTGATCTTATGATAGGAAAAGGAAAAATTGCGACGTAAACGCTGAAAGAATGTCCCGATCAATTCTTCTTCAAACTGGTTTCGTCCGCCTTCCTCTTCTTCTTCAGTCCAGAACTGGGGGTACATCTCTTGTATTTGCGAAGGAAGAAGTCCGGAAAAAAGAGCATTTCTTGCAAATTGCGTTGCCGTGGGCAGGATGCTGCAATAAATCTGATCCGTTTTTACTTCATAAAAAGAACGTATGTCATGGCGAATGGTCTCCCACTGATCGAGCCTGAAGTTATCGATAACGATCATCACCACTTTCTCGCCTTTATCGAGCAACGGAAGAACATTGTTTTTCATTACCCGGTGCGACATAACCGGTCCCTTTTCCTCTTCAAGCCAGTCGGCATAATTTTCCTTCACTGTCCGGGCAAATAACTGATTGGCTTCACTTTTCTGCATCTTCAACACCTCATCCATAGGGCTATCGGCACTTTGAAGCTCAAGTTCCCAGTAAACCAGTTTTTTATAAATATCCTTCCATTCCTCAACCGTAAGGCGATCATTCATCCGGAAACCCAGGTCGGAAAACTGGGCCTGATAATCACTGGTAGTCTTTTCAGTGACCAGTCGCTGCCGGTCTACATGACGTTTGACAGATGAAAGTATCTGGTTGGGCTTGACGGGCTTAATAAGATAGTCCGCTATTTTGCTGCCAATGGCCTGATCCATGATGTCTTCTTCCTCACTTTTGGTGATCATCACCACCGGTGTGCTGGGCCGGACTGCTTTCATGCGGGCGAGGGTCTCAAGGCCACTGAGCCCTGGCATGTTCTCATCAAGAAAAACCAGGTCGAACCTTTGTTTTTCCATGAGATCCAGAGCATCGGTCCCGTTATTGGCCACTTCCACATCGAACCCTTTTTCCTGGAGAAAGATGATATGCGAACGCAAATGTTCGATTTCATCGTCAACCCAAAGGATTTTTACTTTTTTGGTTTCATCCATGTCTGATTTTTTATCACATCCCTACAAACTCCAAATATTCTTCCAAATCGCCTTCTTCCTCCATGAGACGCTCGAAATTATCGGGCGAAACCGGAACTAGTTCCCAATCATCTCCTTTAACACTTGAATTCCAGAAACTGTTCTCCTCAAGGGAGGATGAGAGTTCCTCTAAGTCCGAAAGCTCATTGAATTCCTTCAACAACAAAACGCGCTGTTCTCCGGGAAGATTTTCTTCCGAAACACTAATGCGTTGACGTAACACGCTTCTTGTAACACCTGGCAGAAAGGAGTGGGCTTCATCAATGTCGCCGGCTTCACCTGAGACAAGAATCATGCCCCAAACCTCTTCATCATTGGGGGTAAACACCGAAGTATGTTCCGGCTCCCGCAGTTCCATGTAGCTATTGGGGGGGATCTCACTCTCGTTGATGACCATTGCTGATAATCCGCTCCCTGGCAAATAATTCTCCAAAAAGAATTCTTTATACGCTTCCACATCGTCCGGCGTCTGCAATTTCTCACGATTGCTCTCAGAAACAAGTATCAGTGAAGGTTCCCCGACATCTTTAACGCGAAACACAGATGGATTATCCACCAGCGAATAAAAATAATTCATCCCGGCCTGCTTCCCTCTGAATGGACCAGTTTCCAGGGTTTTAAGGTCATCCCCAAGCCTCCCGGTTTCAATCTGAAGCCACTCAGTCGTATATCTGTCAAGATTAAAATTAGCCACATGAAACATTAACTGGTTTGTTTCCGCTTTCTCATCAATCAGAACCATCAAATAATGCAGCGAATCGGGTTCTTCAACAAATCTGCTCCCGCTTTCTTCTTCGGGAATGCTTTCCTTCTCCTCTTTCACATCTCTGTCTGTATCAACTTCAGGTGTTTCGCCGGAAGCCAGATTGATCTTTTCGGGCTGCCGCCCATCTTCAAGAAGATTCAGCCAATGTGCGGCTGTCCGCGACTGAGGAGAATCCGGAAAATTCTCTGTAATTCTTTCAAGCTGAACTCTGAACTTTTCATTATCTCCTGTCTGACTATAAGCAAGGGCATTCAGCAAAGCGGCCTGAGGAATCAGACGATCATGTTCTCCGGCAATGATCTGTTCGGTTTTTTCAAATACGTCATCCCATGCTTCATTTTTAAAGTTGTTGTATGCCTGCTCATATAAAGTTTCCATCTCCTGTTGCCGGATTTCATGCTCATCAAAGTGCTCAGGATTATTGACATACCTGGCAAACAGGCTTCCGGGATAATCGTCGGTGATTACCTGTCCGTAATGATCCATACACTCGCGGTTACCACTCTCCCTGCAGGCCATATAAATCCCGATAAGTATTTGTTCCCGGTACCTGTTTTGCGGATAATCACGTAAAAGCCGCTCGTATAATTCAACTGCTTCCTGTTGCTTGTCAAAATTGTACGAAAGAGCATTGGCGGCATTAAAAACAGCTGCCTGCAATTTCTGATGAGAAGCTTGCATTTCCTCCTCAGAAAGCGGCAACCCCTCTATCAGCGTTTCCCGGTCAGGGACACCACTCTCCTCGTCTGCTCCGGACTCATCTTCTCCTTCCGGTCCGGCGGGTTCCTGGCTGAACGGGTCTGAAGGCATCATATCATCCTCATCATCTCCTGTATCGGCAGATTGTGATCTTTTCCCGGAACGTCGCCAGTTATCTTCCAAATCACGCTCTCCCCAGCGCTTTTCAAATTCCATTTTGCCAAGACTCACGGTGGACTGATTGTAAAAGTACCACTTGCCGGAACCACCGGAACCCGTGTCTTCTCTTCCGGCAAAGTTCTGATAAAATCCGGCATCCGGAGTCTCTTTGTTGAACCTGCGATCTTCTTCTTCCTGCTCCATCCGGACCAAAAGATCGTCAATGAATTGCTCCCTTTCCGGCTCAGGTAAAGCGGCAATTTGCTGTACACTGTCCTCATGCTGAATGGTTCTGAGACTCTCAGCCAGTGGACTGAGTTTTTTCTTTCTGGCTTTCAGCTCATTCAGTGTTTCATGCCCGTCAGGCAACACATTTAGCGTGGAATCATAATAAGCATCGGCAGCAATATAATCTCCCGAATGAAAATAAACATCAGCCATCTTCCTGAATATTTCGCCGGACAGAGCCCGATTATCTTCACCATAACCCGCGGCCAGTTGAAGATTGGTCAGAGCATTAAGTGTATCACCTTCCCAGAACCAAGTCTCAGCCAGGGCATAATATATCTGGTCGCGGTAATCACGATTTTTATATTCCCCGGCATAATTTTTCAGTTCCCGGCGTGACTTTTCAGGATTTTCGGGTCCGCCTTCCAACAGTGCCTTTTTAATTCGTGCATGAATACTGAAGTCATAATCGGGATTAAGCCGAACCACCTTTTGATAGGCATCTCTGGCCACTTCAATATCTCCTGTCCGCTCGGCCACCTGTCCCAGAACGAAATGCCAGCGTATTTTCTGCCAGCGATCACCCGCATTATCAGCGGCACTCCGGCAATATTCAAAAGCCTCCTCATGCGCCCCTTGTGACAACCAAAACCAGGCATAAGTCGACATGGCCAGGCCAGTATATGCTCTTTCATCCTTTATTTCAGAAGAGTAACGTTCAAGGTGAATAAGGGCATTTTCGAAATCGTCCCTTTCTATATAGGTTCTGGCCAACCATAACATGGCCTCAAATCTCACCTTCTTACGGGGGAAAGTCTGCAACACCTCTTGAAATGCCCGACCAGCCTCATACCACTCCTGAGAATAAGCATGCGCCTTTCCGATGAGCATCCAGGCATCGTCGACCCAGCGGTTAAACTCGCGTTGATTATAAAACTCCCGGTATTCCGGATCATTCCCGGAGGGAGATCTTTGGGGCTTAGCCGTGATGGAGTGTTCCTCTATTAGCTTGTGCCCTTTGCGAACAGCTCTCTCCATGTCTGAAGAAGGGACATCCGCATCGGTGGCTTCGGAAAAAGCAAACAGGGGTAATATCTCAGTATAATCATCACGGACCGACGCCCGCATCGCCTCCCGCCCCTTCTCGAAACTCTGTTCCCCGTTAAAAAGAACATTGTATTTTGCCGTCAGATTATGATAACTACGCGACAGCCATGTGTTTTTGCTGGTAGAGCAGCCCAACAACATTAAAAAAACTAAAACATATGGTATGGATTTTCCTTTCATGGACAAATGCGGTCTGATCATACATTATAAACTACCCTGCAACAAAAATATTTCCCAATATCAACAGGAAAAAATATTTTTACAATCTGCTCAACAAATATAATCATCAGGAAAGAAGTTTTTTACCCGAAATGAGCAATTAAAAAAAATATTCAGTTTTTCATCAGGAACAAGGGGACGCTATGGAACAGGAACCGGCAAATCCGGAGCAATCATCACAAGTAAAGAAAGGACTACGTGAAGACATACTGGGCGACAGCCACCCGGTCCGGTCCACTCTGAATCTTATTGAAAGGGCCATAAAAGTTCCCAATATGAATGTGTCCCTTCACGGGGAGCCGGGAACAGGAAAGAAGCTGGTTGCAAAAACCATTCATGAAAATTCTCCCCGGCGGGAACACCCTTTTATATCAATAAATATCAATGCCATAGCTGAAAACGAACTGGAAACTGTTCTTTTTGGCACCGAACAGGGTGCTTTCCCGGAAGCACTGATGACAACAAAAGGAAAACTGAAAGAGGCCGGCGAAGGCACCCTCTTCATTGATGAAGTATCAGATATCGCCCCGGAACAACAAATATCCTTACTGGCTATGCTACAGGGGAAAAAACCCAAAGAAGGGGGGGATCAGGATGCTTTTCCGGTTGGTTGCCGTATTATAACCGCCACCAATGGCGACCTTTTGCAGGCCGTCCGAAACAACACCTTCCGCGAAGATCTGTACTATCACCTGGTCGGATTGCCCATCACGCTCCCTCCCCTGCGCGAAAGAGGGGAAGACATTCTTCTGCTGGCAAACCATTTTCTAAATGTTTTCTGCCGGACAAATAATCTGCCACAAATGCATCTTTCTCCTCAGGCAGAGGAAAAGTTGTTAAGACACACATATCCCGGCAACATACGTGAATTGAAGGCCATTGTCGAACTGGGAGCTGTCCTCTCCAATGATAACACCATCCATGAATGTCAAATCGTTTTTGATCATTTAAGTTTCCGTCCGGTAGTTCTTGACAGAGAACTCACACTAAAAGAATATAATGAGCAGATCATCCTGCATTTTATGAAGAAATACCACAGCGTAAAAGAAGTGGCCAGTCGACTTGACATTGGCAAGTCAACCATTTATAATCTATTGAAAAAGCATAACAATCATGACGCTGATTAACCGGGAACAGCAACGACTTCCAGTATTTCCGGCACTTTTTGTCTGACAACCATCTCTACACCACCTTTAAGGGTTTCAATACTCATAGGACATCCGTCACATGCACCCTGCAACCGTACTTTTACCTTAAGGTCGTCGGTCAGTTCCACAAAGGTAATGTCTCCGCCATCCGACTGGAGGTAAGGTCTCACTATATCAAGAGCCTCTTTCACCCTTCTCGTCAATTCGTCTTTATCCATGTCCATATCCGATTATTTTCTTGTTATTTCAACAACTTCGGTAGGCGGAAGGTTCTGGTTACGTTCATCCACCGCTTTCACTACTTCACCGGCCAGTCTGGCAAAGGCCTGTCCGGTAATGCTATCCGGTTCAAGAGCCGATGGTTCTCCTTTATCGCCACCCTCACGGATGCTCTGAACAATGGGTATCTGCCCGAGCAGTGTTACACCCATTTCTTCCGCCAATTTTTTACATCCCTCTTTTCCGAAAATGTAATACTTATTCTCAGGCAATTCGGCCGGAGTAAACCAGGCCATGTTCTCTACCAAACCCAAAACGGGAACATTGATCTTTTCACCGGTAAACATACTAATGCCTTTCCGGGCATCGGCCAATGCCACATCCTGTGGAGTACTGACCACCACAGCACCGGTAAGGGCAACGGTCTGCACAGCTGTCAAATGAATATCACTGGTACCGGGAGGCAGATCGATCAGCAAATAATCAAGTTCGCCCCAATCACCATCGCTGATCAGTTGTTTTAAGGCATTTGTCGCCATCGCTCCACGCCAGACAACAGCATCTTCGGGATTCACAAAATATCCGATGCTCAGCATCCTGACCCCGTATTTTTCAACGGGAACAATTTTATCTTTCCCGTCAACTTTACGAACAACGGGCCGTTCCTCTTCGGTGTGAAACATTTTCGGGATGGAGGGGCCGTAAACATCAGCATCCAGAAGTCCCACGCGATAACCATTATTGGCAAGCGAAACCGCCAGATTTGTAGCAACAGTGGATTTACCCACTCCCCCTTTCCCGGAAGCTACCGCCACTATATTTTTTACATCAGGCAATACTTCCGCTTCGGCCTTCGGCTGACGTGGATTGACTTTGACAAAAATGTTGCCTTCTATATCAGCATCTTCGTCCACATATTTTTTAATGGCCTGAACACAAGCCTTTTTTATAGAGGCAATAACAGGATCATTGGGTCTGTCGAATTTCAGGCTGAAGCTGATCCTTTTCCCGTCAATCCGAATGTCGTCTTCCACCATACCAAGAGACACAATGTCTTTTTCTTTGGCGGGGTGTATCACATGTCTCAGAGCATCTGTTACCTGTTGCGGATAAAAACTCATACCTAACTTTATTTAAACTTTTTAAATATAGTGGCAAATATAAAAAAATCTCCCGAAGCGAACAAATGTTTACTTGTTCTCCACAACGGGAGGGAACCACACAATCTTTCTGAAATTGATCACGCGATCGTTTTCAACTCGAATACCTTCATTTTCAAGCATCTCACGCATTGTTTTTTCACCTGGAAAGGCATGTTTGCCGGTTAGATAACCGTGCCTGTTCACGACGCGATGGGCCGGAACAAAGGAAGAATGGGAAAAAGCTTTGTTCATAGCCCAGCCCACAAGTCTGGCAGATCCGGGGGCTCCCACAGCCTTTGCCACAGCGCCGTAAGTGGTAACCCTGCCATAAGGAACAGTCTGTACCACTTCATAAACACGTGAAAAGAAACCTTGTTTGTCTTCCATAAACGACAAATCTGAATAAGCCGTCAGGTAGCACTTCGCCGAGGTTTAACACCACGACCAGCACTTCTGTAATCATCGGGCTCAATGTCCACATCAGGTTCTGTCAATCCATCCTCATTATCAAGTCTGAACTTAAGATATTTTATCGGAATGTTGTGAGCCAACCATTTGCTCTCATAAAAAGTACGAATACTGAGAATATCATCCACATACCCATCATTATAGAGATCGGTCTCATCCACTAAAGGCATAATATGGTTGGTTCTCAGAAGTTCTCTGGTGTAGGTATACAGAAAACGGCTGTCTGTTTTGACATGGATGACGCCACCGGGCTTGAGAAACCGGCGGTACAACTCCAGGAATCCGCTGCAGGTAAGTCTTTTGCTGGTTTTTTTGATCTGCGGGTCGGGAAAGGTGAGCCATATCTCGTCCACCTCGCCGGGCCCGAAAAAAGACCCGATCATTTCAATACGGGTTCGCAGAAAAGCGACATTTTTGAGTCCTTCGTTCAAAGCGTCGGTGGCTCCCCGGTGCATGCGATTGCCCTTGATATCAATCCCGATGAAATTCGTGGCGGGAAACATCCGCCCAAGGCCAACTGTATATTCACCTTTTCCGCAACCAAGTTCCAGAACCAGCCGATGGTCGTTCTCAAAGAACCTTTGCTTCCAGTTTCCTTTTAACGCATGATCTGCATGAAATATTTCATGAAACGGTGCCTGGATTACATGGGGATAGGCATCCATTTCGGCAAACTTTTTTAACTTATTCTTTCCCACACATTAGATCGTTAGATTTTTAGATATAAGATTTAAGATGAATCATATAATACTGAAAATCTGCATTTTTACAAAAAGAACAATTGAAATATAAACAATTGAATCAAAGGTTCTTGCAAAAGTTTAAGAGACTATTGCCACAACTATTCTTCAGTTTCAGCCTTTTCAATCCACAGTGATACAGCCTTTATGCCGTCAATACGGTCCCGTCGCATGCCCTGTTGCAGTGTAAATTTGTATTCACCGGGGTCAGCCAGTTTGACACCTCCTTTAAAAAGCCAATATAGCTTCATGGAACGGTCACTTCCCTTTCCAATCCAATCACCTTCGGGATTAGCAAGGAAATACTCCATCGTATCGGTCTGCACATGACCACCTGGACTTTCCACATCCACAAATAACCAGAGATTACTATAAGGATATTCATTGGAGTGTTCCAGGGAAAATCCAACATTGAATACCTGGGAAGTATCCTCAATAACAGGATGAAATTCCACCAGTGAATCTTTATGCCAGCTTTCGCTCTCAAATTTCCTCTCGCTTTCAAACTGGGTCCCCCGATTGCATGAGGCAAGACTCCCGAGGATCATCAATATCAGAAAGACCTTAGCTATTTTGTCCGTTTGATGAATCGGAGGAACGGTCATTCCTCCTTTTTCTGCCACTGTTGTTTGCATTGCTGGGTTTGTTACTGCCCTTCCGGCGTTTGTTTTTCTTTCGTTTTCCTGTCTTTTTGGTTTGTTCATCGAAACGGGTGATGCTGTCTTCTCCCACCACGTTGGTATAATCAATCTCCTTAGCTACGGAAGCGGTTATTTCACTGGAAAGTTTGGCCACTTTCTGTCCTTCCTTATTCAATGCTATGATCTCTTTCACACGATCAACAGTCAGCATGACCACGCTCCCTGTGCTGTTTTGCCCTGAGGAGAACCACATCAATCGCTTAAAGATATCGGTTTTAAAGTGGTAAAAACTTCCGGTTTCGGTCTCAAGCGGGACATCGGTCCGCGGAAAATCTTTTTGGGCATCGATATAGGTGTCCAGTTCGTAGTTAAGGCAACATTTCAGTTTTCCGCATTGTCCGGCTAGCTTCTGAGGATTGAGCGAGATTTCCTGATACCTGGCCGCATTGGTTGTTACCGAAACAAAATTTGTGATCCAGGTGGAACAACACAATTCACGGCCACATGGTCCGATGCCCCCAATACGCCCGGCTTCCTGACGGGCTCCGATCTGACGCATTTCAATACGGACTTTAAACCGGTCGGCCAGAACTTTGATCAGTTCCCGGAAATCCACTCTTTCATCGGCGATATAGTAAAAAATGGCTTTGGTACGATCGCCCTGATACTCCACATCGCCAATCTTCATATTGAGTTTCAGCCGTTCGGCAATGCGACGCGACTCGAGCATGGTTTCATGTTCCAGAGCTTTAGCCTCTTCCCACTTATCAATATCGACCTGCTTGGCCTGCCGGTACACCCGTTTAAACTCATAACTTGAAGGATTCAGATTGTTCTTTCTCATCTGAAGAAGCACCAACTCGCCAGTCAGAGTTACTTCCCCGATATCGTGACCGGGAGACGCTTCCACAGCAACAATATCGCCACGTTTCAGTTTAAGCTTATTGCTGTTCCGAAAAAATCCTTTCCGTGTATTCTTGAACTGAACTTCCACCACGTCCGTCTCATTCCCGGGCTTCGGAAGATCTGACAGCCAGTCGTAAACGTCCAGCTTTCCACAACGGCTGCTGCATGTATTGCATTTGCTATTTTGAGGTAATGTTTCTGTATCCATTTGGCAAAATTTTTTAAGAGTATTTCTTAAGACAGACATCCTGACCGGCCGTTTGCCGGACCATTCTTTATCAGGTATGGAAAGCCTGATGCAATCTGTCCCGGATCATCTCTCCTGTCATACTTTAAAAGATGATCCCGAAACCTCAGAGTATATATAATAGTTTAATTGGGGTCCCCACCCAACCTCTTGTTCACCGCATGTGGGGGAGCTTTAAACAAACATTCGCTCCGGGCAAACCATGCAATGGCTGGTTTAGGCGGCATTTTTTTCCTGATAAAATCAGATTCAGATCAAATTGTTGGTTTTTCTGAACAAACGACTCACCTTAAGCGCCATGTCGAACAGAACAAGTTTCGTGTTCCCATTCTGCTCTATATGGGCCAGGGCCATAGCGTATTCATCTACCATTTTCCTGACATTGCTCTCTTTCACAAAAGGGCTGAATTTACGAATAAACTGACTCTCGTAAGGAGCCTCAAACACCAGTTCTTCAATACTGAAATTGGCCATATAGCTCTCTCTCAGAATTTGAATACAATAAAGCAACAGCTCCTTAAGCCTTTCTTTAGGTAAAGCCGTGGCCTTGTCGACCCAGCTTATGAGACCTTCCAGACTACCGGAAAACGCATGGCGCATGGCAGTTCTGAACATCTCGAAAAAAAATTGTTTCTCTTCACTACTGCCAACAAGTTCACGGGCTTTAATAAAATCGCCCTGAGAAGCACGGGCTACCGGGTGAGCCTCTTCCGGAGAAATACCAAAACTTTTTACCAGTCCTTCGGTCATGGCTTGTTCATCGATGCCGGGGAATTTTACCTGCTGGGCTCGCGATAATATGGTAGGCAAAATACCCGCCGGATAATCGGAAACCAGGATGAACAAAGTCCTCGGGGGTGGTTCTTCCAGTATCTTCAGCAATCTGTTGGCTCCCGAATTATGCATTTTCTCGGGATGCCACACGATCATGACTTTATATTTCCCCTCAAAGGTCTTAAAGGTCAGCTTCTTAACAATCTCGGAACCTTCCTCGGTATAGATCAGTCCCTGGGTTTTCTCGGTATTCAAAAAAGAGAACCATTCCTGAACTGTAAAATAGGGGCTCTCTGATACGAACTCTCTCCACTGATCCATAAAATCCTGGCTCACGGGATTCCGGGATGAACTCCTTCTCACCACCGGGAAAACAAAATGGAAATCGGGATGAACCAACCTGGCCATTTTTTTGCAAGAAGGGCATACTCCGCATGAATCGTCCGGACCGGGATTTTGACAATTCACATACTGAGCAAAGGCCATGGCCATCGGTAAAGTGCCTGACCCGGAAACACCGGTGAAGAGCTGCGCATGACTGATGCGCTCCTCCTGTACCATCCTGATAAGATGGTCTTTCACCGATTTATGTCCGATCACATCGCTAAACAACATATTGCTTCTTCAATAAGAGAAAATTCCGAATCCTTAAAAACAAACGACGGTATAAAACCCCTCACTATCGGATCCCTCCAGCCTTTATTTTATGCTGATTAATTCACAAATAATTAATTACAAAAATTCAAGAATTAATCAGGTTAAGGGACACCAATCAGGAATTTAAAGAATGTCAGTGCCAAAGATAACAAAAACATCGGGACACCCTTTTCTAAATTAATATACTAACCAGGTTGAGCGGAATCATCTGATTTTGTTACTACTTTTGTGATAATCATCCACCGGGAGATTAGCCCTTTGCTCAAAATAAAGATTGCTGCCAAAGGCTCCAAAAGACTTATGAAAAACCACAAAACCATAACCGCCTTGTTTTGTCCACTCGATTGGGGACTGGGTCATATGGCCCGGGATATGCCCCTGATCAGAGAGCTGCACAATGCAGGACACAAGGTCATCGTAGCCGCTTCCCCCGGATTAATCAGTTGGCTGAAAGCCGAAATGCCGGAAATTCAAACCACTGAATTCAGGGGGCCCACCATTCGCTACAGCAGAGACAAGCACCTGTTTTTGAAGCTTCTGAGCAATTTTCATAAATTCATCTTTTGGCCCTGGAAAGAAAAAAAACGAACCGCCATTCTTGTCAATAAATTCCACCCCGATCTCATTGTTTCTGACAACCGTTACGGAGCCAGACATCCCGGAGTCCGATCGGTGATCATCACCCATCAATTGATGATCAAAATGCCGCGACCGGTGAAATGGCTCGAATGGCCTGTGCACCGGCTTATCTTGTTGCTAACTAAAAAGTTTGATGAAATATGGGTCCCTGATTTTCCCCTCCCGCATTCCCTGGCTGGTGATCTGGTTCATAAATATCCGCTCCCGCGTCATGCCAGGCTGATCGGTCCTCTATCCCGCTTTGACGGAGAAGTGCGAAAAAGTGAAGACCCCAATGCCCAAAAAGAAAGATCAATCCTCGGTATCATTTCGGGACCCGAACCGCAAAGAACAATACTTGAGCAAAAATTAAGAGAACTCTCACACCACTTCACAGGCAGAGTTACCCTGATCACAGGAACGCCCTCACATCAACTGAAACAGGAACAGAACAACAGAAAAACGGAGGTATATTCCCATCTGCCCACCAAACAAATGGAACAAACCATAAAGTCTCATCAAACCATCATTGCCCGTGCAGGCTACTCCACCATCATGGATATGTATTTTCTGGGGCGAAGCATATGGCTGGTTCCTACTCCGGGGCAAACCGAGCAGATCTATCTGGCAACTTACCACCACAAAAAAAACCATCTTTATGCTCACCAGAACCATCTTTTCGAAGTATTTAAAATATGATGGTTAACTAATTTTGTTGATTCTTTGGTTATGTCGCAAAAGAGAGAGTAACTTCTCCTTCCAGCTTTGAGCTTCGAGCTTTCAGCTTCGAGCTTCGAGCTACTACTGACTCTGCGATTGAACTACCAACAGCTAAGAACCAACAGCCAAGAGCTAAGAGCTAACAGTTAAGAGCTAAGAGCTAACAGCCAACAGCCAACAGCTAACAGCTTCCCCGGCGGCTTGGGTACTGACATCTAATACCTAACGATCTATCTCTTAAACCTTCCCATATATTCCGCCTGATCGAGCACATGACCTTCAATGGCTTTGTAAAAGTCCTCACGGCTGTCGATGGACTCGGGCGGTAATTTCTTCTTCAATGCAAATATTTTGAAATAGTACCGGTGATCTTCACCTTTGGGCGGGCAGGGGCCGCCGTAACCGATTTTGCCGAAATCATTTTTGCCCTGAATGGCCCCGTTGTCCAGATGTCTCTGGATGGGGATGATCTTTTCCAGTTTGTGGTTGTCTTTTGGGATGTTGTAAATGATCCAGTGAGTAAAAGTACCGCCCGGTGCATCCGGATCTTCCATGATCAGGGCAAAAGTGACGGTTTCTTTAGGTTCTCCTTCCCACCAGAGATGGGGTGAAACATCTTCTCCTTTGCAGGTGTAGATTTCCGGAATTTTGACGCCTTCTTCAAAAGCTGTACTTGCTATTGTTAATGCCATAATTTTTTCTTTTTAAAGTTCAACTTTTTCCTCCGGGTCAGGAATCGTGTTGAGTACTTATAAAATTACAGCAGTTTATATGGATTGGCAAATTGTGTCGTGGAAATCTGAATGAGATTTTCAACTACTATCTTGTGAGTAATTGAAATAGTTAACAGCTTTGTTTTCTGTTTCAGAGAAGATTACATTTCCCTGCTTTCGATGCTATACTTCCCGGTCTTCAGACCTTTACCTTTCACCTTCAGGTTGATGTCACCCGTTTTTCCTTCCTCTGATTGTACTGTTACGACCAGTTTGCCGCTGAAAGCTTTCATGGTAGGTTTGTGAAACAACTCAAGCGATGTGGGGTCGCCATTGCAAACTACTTTGAAATGTCCGGCTCCGGTTACGTCAAAATCAAGTTGATGGCTGGCGTTGGGGTAGAGGTTCCCATCTTTGTCGACTACAGAAACAGTAATGTAACTCAGATCTTCTCCGTCGGCGGAAATTACATCACGGTCGGCCGAAAACTCCAGGTGATGAGGTTCTCCGGCGGTGTGGACCTCTTTTTCGGCCGCAGGGTTTCCATCGTCATCAAAAGCGACAACTTTTACGGTTCCGGGTTCATATTTCACATCCATCCACATAAGGCGGTAACGATGTTGTTTGGTCTTGTCTTTTGTTTTATGTTGGATGCCCTGGCTCTCTCCGTTTACAAACACCCGGGCATCGCTCATGGCGCCGTCAAACACTAGAAGAGCCTTTTTGCCTTCTTCAAACTTAGGCAATTCAAAGGTTTTGCGATACCAACCCACGCCAATGTGGGGCAGGGCGCCGGTGCGACCGGTTCGTACCCGTGCTTCATCTTCCATGTCTTGTTCTACCTGCACCACCTGTTTGTCAATGTCTTTATCAAAAGGCCCTTTGATGGCCCAGTCGTGCGGCACATCCACGGTTTTCCAGTCTTTGGTGTTCAGCTCGGTGGACTGGCCATCCTGAACTTCCTGTTGGATAAATTTCCAGTCAGAATCCAATGTGATGACATCTCTGAACGTGCCCTGGGAAAATAAATTGGTGAAAATAAAAAATGTAAGGAACAGCAGGCCTAATTTCTTCATGATAATTGGTTTTAATATAAATGCACTTCGTTGGATCAGAAAGATACAGACTTTTTTGAAATTGAAAATACCTAATTTTGCATTACTTTATGATAAAAACCGGTGTGGATTTATTCCGGAACTGCTTTATTGATGTTGTTTTACTACATGAATATCGGTCGCTTTCCAAAGTGCAAATATGGAGCTGTATCGACTGGGTTTTTCCACACATCCGAAGTGGGGCGCCCCCTTTGCCATTTGAGAAACAGTGAGCATCAACAACACGGGTTGGCAAGACTCCGGTACGTCAGCCGGTGGGATTCGATCCCCAGCGATTTATGAAATGCTGGGTCCGTTGGCAAGACTCCGGTACGTCAGCCGGTGGGGGGTTCGCGAGAGGGACACGCCAGCGGGTCGGCTATTATGCTGATCTTAGTCAGTAACCGTGGAGCAGGTTATCATTCCGGTCTCAACGGTCAGCCGTTTTTTATTAATAAAGAAGAAGTGTTGGAATGATTTGGCGGCATTGTTACCTTTACATCTGCTCATAAGGGACAGATGAATATTCAAACATTGGAAGCATGGTTGGAAGAAGAATAAAAACCCTAAGTCGTTTAAAATATGATTGTTGACAAATTTTGTTGGTTCTTTGGTTATGTCGCAAAAGAGAGTATCCTTTCTCTCCAGCTTCGAGCTTTGAGCTTCCAGCTTCGAGCTTTGAGCTTTGAGCTTTCAGCTTCCAGCTTCGAGCTTCCAGCTACTACTGACTCTGCGCCTGAGCATCTAACATCTAACTTACGATCTATAATTTAATCACACATACAATGAAAACAGAACATCTTCAAAATGAAATTCTTGCGATCTTAAGGCAGGTAAAAGATGACAAGGATAAGCTCCAAAAGATCCTTGATTTTCTGGAGCGTGAAATTTATGAAGAACCCGACGACACGGTCGTGATTCCCGAAAAATACAAAGATACTGTACGGGAAATTGCAGAAAACATCGACTGTGGTTTGGTCTGTTACCTGAATACCGACACGTTAGAGGTAGAGGATTTGCCAAAAGACCTTGACGATCCTGAGGAATATGAGCTTATGACGGGAGAGTCGTATGAAGAGATGTTCAAGCATGATCAATGGGACAATTGCATAATTGTCGAACCGCCTGAATCCCGCGAATCTTTTAAGATCATGGAACGCTTTGTCGACGAGGTGGATGACCCTCGGCTCCGTGACCGCCTGATTGATGCCCTTAACAGAAAAAGGCCCTTTGCCAATTTCAAAAACCTGGTGGAAACATCCCCTTTCAGACAAGCATGGTTCGACTTTAAACAGCAACAACTTGAAGAGTTGGTGTGGGATGAACTTCAGGTCCGCCTATCGGAGGATTAATTGTTGGAGAAAACTTGATTGTGCATATAACAGGCATCTATTTCAATTTATTATTTTAAAGGCACGACAGGCAAAATGGCTTGACAAAGAAGTGGAACGACCCTCAACCAAGTCATTATGGAATTACACTCATATCACTTTTTCACCAGCAAGTCGAAATTTTTAACAGGACGACCACTTTCCCGGCAGGAGCTTTTCAAAATTCCAGTTTATAACTCACAAAAGGAATGGGGCTATAGAAAAATTCATTTTCTATCTCATTGTTTTTTAAATTATATTGCTTTCCCTGATACTGACGCCCTAAAATATTTTTAACCTGGAGGGCAAAAACAGACGATGTGCGAACTTGATTAATCCTGTAAGTAAGAGTAAAATCCGTAATGGGTTCCATCCATGAGTGCCGGTCGGTAAATGGTTTTGTCTCATTAT
>JAWOCV010000015.1:0-6797 GCA_046483585.1 Marinilabilia sp. | reverse complement strand
AACAAAGGAAATCACAAATAACAAGCACCAAAAAACAAATAATATCAAAATTTGAATCCGATGGCCATCGGATTCAAATTTTGATATTATTTGTTTTTTGGTGCTTGTTATTTGTGATTTCCTTTGTTTTCGATCCGCTTTCAAAACTATATAAAAATCAATTTTCTGCCTTACGTAAGGCTATATTTTCTTTGCCTTAACAAAATCTGTTGAATAGTAGAATTCTAGATGGTCCCGGAGGTTGTAACTGAACTGCATCACCTCACCATAGGCCCCGGCCGAATGGATCACCAGCACATCGCCCCGTTTCAGCTCCGGCAATTCCACGGATTTCCCGAAGTAATCGGATGATTCACATATCGGACCCACCACATCGTATTTTCGGGTGGGCTTATTGCTTGTCAGGGCTGTGATCTTGTGGTAGGCCTGATAAAGGGCGGGCCGTATCAATTCAGTCATGCCCGCATCCACCACGGCAAAGTTGGTATTGACCCCTTCCTTAATGTAGAGGACAGAGGTGACCAAAGCTCCGCATTGACCCACCAGAGATCTTCCCAGTTCAAAATGAAGCTTTTGGTACGGCTGTATCTCGAGAAATTCCCTGAACACCCTGAAATAGGAATCAAAGTCAGGTATGGAAGCCTCCTCGGGATTTTCATAATTAAGGCCCAGTCCGCCTCCTACATTGATATCGGTTAACTCAATGTGCTCTTTCCTGAAGAAATCCTGTATCTCATTCATTCTGAGACATAGGCTTTTGAATACATCCAGATCGGTGATCTGCGAGCCTATGTGTACGTGGATGCCTTTTAATCTTATGTTATTTAGTTTTTTAAACAATTCCACCACCTTGGGCAGATCCTTCCGGTTGATGCCAAATTTGTTTTCCTCAATGCCGGTGGTGATGTAATGATGCGTTTTGGCATCTATCTCCGGGTTGATCCGCAGGGCGATGTTGGCAGTGATGTTTTTCATGGCCGCACGTTCGTTAATGACCTCGATCTCGGATATCGACTCGCAGTTGAAGAAACCAATATCATATTCCAGGCCCCGGTCGATTTCCCAGTCGGCTTTACCCACCCCGGCAAATGCGATTTCTTCCGGTGGATAACCGGTTTGTAGCGCCCGCAGAATTTCATTCCCACTGACGCAATCCGCACCAAAACCATATTCGCGGATTTTTCTGAGGATGCGTGTGTTGGAATTGGCCTTCAGTGCATAATGGACGTGATATCCGTAACGGTCTTTGATCTTCCGGACTTCCCCGAGTGTCCGTTCCAGCAGTTCCATGTCGTAGAAATAACATGGGGTCTTCAGTTGATCCAGATTATATTTGATGAGTTCTGTGTTCATTGTTTAAAGAGATTGTCGCTTAGTGCATTCAAAGCTTGAACTTTGTCTTTTGTATTGACAAGGATGGTCACATTATACTGATTGCCTCCGTATGAGATCATCCTCACCGGAACTTCGCTCAGGGCATTAAAGATTTTATATATGATCCCTTTTTCATCGGCCATCAGTTTGCCAACGACACAGATGATGCTCTGATCGTGGTCCACATCCACGGCTCCGTATTTTCGAAGGTCGTTGACAATTTGATCGAGATAATCGAGCTGATCGATGGTGACAGACACGGCCACCTCCGAAGTGGTGATCACATCCACTGAAGTCCTGTATACTTCGAATACTTCGAATACTTTTCTGATGAAGCCATAGGCCAGGAGCATCCTGTTTGACTTAATATTTATTGCGGCAATGCCATCTTTTGCTGCCACTGCCTTTATTCCTTTCTTCTGAGAGTCGTTCGTTATTAATGTGCCTTCATCTGTAGGATTCAGCGTATTTTTGAGGCGAACGGGAATTTCTTTAAGCTTACAGGGAAGCACGCTTGCCGGATGCAGCACTTTGGCTCCAAAATAGGCCAGTTCGGCAGCCTCGTCAAAGGACAGGTTGCGAATAACGGAAGTGTTATCCACATACCGGGGGTCATTGTTGTGAAAACCGTCCACATCGGTCCAGATCTGTACTTCATCCGCGTCAATGGCTGATCCAATCAGTGAAGCCGTATAATCGCTTCCGCCCCTTTGCAGATTGTCCACCTCGCCAAAGGCATTGCGACAGATGTATCCCTGGGTGATGAATAGGTTGGTTTCCGGGTAAGCCGCTAATTCTCTTTCCAGATTTTCTTTGATATAAAACTCATCAGGCTCTTCATTCTTGTCAATTCTCATAAAATTCAACGCAGGCAGAAGCTTTGATTCAATGTTGTTTTCTTCAAGGTAGTACTGGAAAAGGACTGAGGATATGAGTTCACCCTGAGCCATAATGGCTTTTTGCTGAGGGGTTGAATACGATTTACTGAAGAATGAACGGATGTAGTTGAAATGAGACTGAATCATCTCCAGTGCTTCATTTTTGTATTCTTCGGATTTATATAATTCCCCCGCCACTTTCCTGTATTTTCTCTCCAGTTCTGCCGTAATTTCGCGGGCTGCGTCCTTGTTATCCCTGGAAAGGTACTTGGTTATATCTTCCAAAGCATCAGTAGTTCCGGACATCGCAGATAGCACGACCACCTTTGGCGATCCGTCATGAATGATATCCGCGACTCTCTCCATTCTTTCAGGGGTACCAAGCGAAGTCCCTCCAAATTTTAAAATTTTCATAAATAAGTCCTTTAGATTATTATATTGAGATGCAGGAATTTATTTATGAACCTGCTTTTCTCATTGAACATCCACTGGATGAGGTTTTTCCGCAAAATATAAGGCTTATGCAGAAATGAGAATAAATATTCATCTTTCAGACGGCTTGGCAAAATTATAAATTTTCGTAATATACCGTATGATAATAATTTAGATTTTTGTGAATTTTCTATAAAGATCATTTAAATCATTATATTTGTAGAAATATTTCCATAAATGTATGTTTATGCAAAGGCAATTTGATTTTCTCGTTATTGGCAGTGGGATTGCGGGTTTAACCTACGCATTGAAGGTTGCCGGGAAAGGTAAAGTTGGATTGATAACCAAAAGTAAGATTCATGAGAGCAACACCAAATACGCTCAGGGAGGTATTGCAGCCGTAGTGTATGAACAGGATGATATTGAGAGTCATATACAGGATACGCTTGAAGCGGGCGATGGTTTGTGCGATCGCGAAGTGGTTGAAATGGTAGTACGAAAGGCTCCTTCCCAGATTGAACAGCTAATTGAGTGGGGAGTGGAATTTGACCGGGGGGAAAACGGCCAATACGATCTGGGAAGAGAAGGAGGTCATACCAATCCCCGGGTACTTCATCATAAGGATCATACCGGTCAGGAGATAGAAAATAAAATGGTTCAGCAGGTCTGGCAGCATTCCGGTATTGAAATAATGGAATATCATTTTGCCGTTGAGCTGATTACCCAGCATCATCTGGGGAAGAAGGTAACCCGGGGAGATCCGGATATTGAATGTTACGGAGCTTATGTGATGGACCTGGAAACTTCCGAAGTAACCACCGTACTTTCCAAAGTAACCGTCGTCGCTACAGGGGGTGTGGGGAATTTATATGAAACCACTACCAACCCCAGAATTGCCACAGGCGACGGTATTGCTATGGTTTACCGTGCCAAAGGGATCATTGAAAATATGGAATTCATACAGTTTCATCCCACCGCCCTTTATAATCCCGGTGAACGTCCTGCTTTTCTTATAACCGAGGCCCTCCGTGGCTATGGAGCTTTGTTGCGTACAACAGACGGCAATGAATTTATGAAGAAATATGATAAAAGAGGATGCCTGGCACCAAGGGATATTGTGGCAAGAGCTGTTGACAAAGAGATGAAGAAGCGCGGTGATGATTACGTCTATCTGGATTGTACACATCTTGATCCCGATGGGTTGAAAAGCCATTTTCCGAACATCTATAAGAAATGCTTAAGTTTGAATATTGATATTACAAAAGATTATATTCCGGTAACTCCTGCTGCGCATTATACATGCGGTGGGATCAAGGTGGATAAAAACGGAAGGAGCTCGATAAACCGGCTTTATGCTATAGGGGAATCCTCCTGTACCGGTCTTCATGGTGCAAACCGGTTGGCATCCAATTCTTTGATGGAAGCGTTTGTTTATGCAGACCAGGCTGGGAAAGATACACTGAAACAATACGAATCATTGAGTTTCAAAGAGGGTGTTCCCAACTGGGATTATTCAGGCACCACTTATCCGGAAGAGATGGTTATGATCACCCAGAATTTCAAAGAGGTACATCAGATCATGAGCAATTATGTGGGGATTGTTCGTTCAAACCTTCGTCTGGAAAGGGCGTTAAAACGACTTGAGATCATTTACCAGGAAACTGAAGCGCTCTATAAAAAGTCTGTTTTATCTGAGAGGTTGTGCGAATTGAGAAACCTCATCAATGTGGGTTACCTGATCATTAAGATGGCCCAAAATCTTAAGGAGAGCAGAGGGTTGCACTATACTTTGGACTATCCCAAAAAAGGATATATCTCTGAATATTGAAAAAGGTTATTTCTAATTCATATTAAAATAAAAATGTATGGCTAAAAAAGTATTATTGAATGAGCAGGATATTCCGAAACAATGGTATAATCTTGTTGCGGATCTTCCTTCTCCTATGGAACCTTATTTGGGACCTGATGGAAATCCCGTAACTCCCGACCAGTTACAAGCAGTATTTCCTGATAACATTATTGAACAGGAAGTGAGTACACAGCGATGGATCGATATTCCGGGAAAGGTGCTGGAGTTGTTGCTGAGATGGCGACCTACACCACTTCACCGTGCCGTTCATCTGGAAAAAGCACTGGGTACTCCGGCAAAAATTTACTATAAAGACGAAAGTGTCTCTCCGCCGGGCAGCCATAAACCCAATACTGCGGTAGCTCAGGCATACTACAATAAAGAATTTGGCATCAAGCGCATTACTACAGAAACAGGGGCCGGCCAGTGGGGGAGTGCACTTAGCTATGCAGGTGCTTTACTGGGTTTGGAGATCAAAGTGTTTATGGTACGAATCAGCTTTGACCAGAAGCCATACCGTAAGATCATGATGCGCACCTGGGGAGGAAATTGTGTTGCAAGCCCCAGTGAAGAAACTGAAACGGGCAGGAAAATGCTGGAGAAATATCCCGATACTCCCGGTAGCCTCGGAATTGCCATTAGTGAAGCAGTAGAGCAGGCTTTAGCTGACAAATCGGGCCAAACAAGGTATTCATTGGGTAGTGTATTGAATCATGTCATGCTTCATCAAACCATCATAGGATTAGAGGCTCAGAAACAACTGAAAGAAGCGGGAGAAAAGAAAGTTGATACAATTATCGGATGCGCAGGTGGAGGAAGTAATTTTGCAGGTATATCGTTTCCTTTTATCAGGGACAAGATTCATGGGGATCAGATCGATATCATCCCTGCTGAACCCGCTTCATGCCCCACTATTACAAAATCGCCATTCCTTTATGATCATGGAGATTCGGCTCAGATGACCCCTTTGTTACCCATGTATACGCTGGGACATAATTTCGTGCCCCCTCCGATTCATGCCGGGGGATTGAGATACCACGGCATGTCACCTCTGGTCAGTCAATGCATTGTGGAAGGGTTGATGGCTCCCCGATCCATCCATCAGATAGAAAGTTATGAGGCTGGTATGTTGTTTGCCCGTACCGAAGGCATTATACCTGCCCCCGAAACGACGCATGCCATTGCCGCTACCATCCAGGAAGCTAAAAAAGCGAAGGAAGAGGGTAAAGAAAAGACCATCCTGTTCAATTTCAGTGGACATGGGTATATGGATCTTACCGGTTATGAAAAATACCTGGATGGCGCATTGGAGGATTATGAATTGCCCAGGCAGGAAATCGATGAGAATCTGGAAGCATTGAAGGGTTATCCCAAACCGGAGGAGAAGAAGACGGGGAAATGGTGAAAGAACGACCGGCACGAGGGAACGACTGGCACGAAGGCACGACCGGCACGACCGGCACGACGGCACGACTGGCACGACCGCACGAAGGCACGAAAGAACGACTTAAGCGATGGGGTGAATGAACGATGGGGCGAAAGAACGAAAGAACGATGGTACGACGGCATGAGGTCACGACTGGCACGAGGGAACGACTGGCACAACGACACGACGTCACGACAGCACGACGACACGAGGGCGCGAAGGCATGAAAGAACGAGCGGGAAAATGTGGTGAATGATCTGCAAAACGAAAGTCGCGTAGCGACGGAATTATGGTAGATAATGAAGCCCCTGCACTACACCAGTCCCGTAGGGCCGGCATCATATTCCTTATGTACCTCGTATGTCTCTTATGTTCCCCCGCCTGCTTGCAGGGCAGGCCCGCAGGCCAGTGGGCGGGTATGTGGTTCAATTCTTTTTTCACTAAAGAAGAGGAGGTAATGAATTATGAGTAGTGAGTGAGCTCAATCTGATGCTCAATACTCACTACTCATTACTCGTTCTTCACCCCTTTATCAAGTCACACGCTCGCACTTTCGTTCTTTCATGTCCTCGCTCCGTCATGTTGTCGTGCAGTCGTTCTTTCGCTCCCTCGTTCTGTCGTGCAGTCGTGCCTTCGTTTCCTCGTGCCGTCGTGCTCTCTTGCTGGTGTCCTTACTACTCACTACTCACTACTCACTACTCACTACTTATTAACAGCCGCATAGGCCTTACGCTGTATACGTACCTGAAGTGGTCGTGCCGCCTTCTCCGGTCCAGTTGGTATGGAAGAATTCTCCCCTGGGCTTGTCCACTCTTTCGTAGGTGTGGGCCCCGAAATA
>JAWOCV010000288.1:0-4057 GCA_046483585.1 Marinilabilia sp. | reverse complement strand
TCGGCACGTGCACAGCTGACCGGAGGTACTATGCAGGGCAGCCAGATCATGTCCGACAGGGTTTATGCAGAATTTGACAACATGTATGCAGAATTCAGTTTAGGTGGTGCCTACAGGCCTCTCAACCACATACTGGGTTATTTCAAACAAAGAACATTCCAGCCTTATGGTCATATGAACACAGGAATTGTTTATTACAACTCTACCGAATATTGGGGTGAAGCCAGTGATGGCCCTGCAGGGGATGAATGGCGATCAGCATCAGAAATTGCGCCGGTTGTATCGATGGGAGGTGGAGCTGAAATATGGATCAATCCCGCCATTACTGCCAATATTGAACTTACCGGATCTCTTCCGTTTACAGACAAAATGGATGTTCACGACGTGTGGTACAATTCTTATGAAGACTGGCAAAACAAAGTAAATCCTCACACCACTGAACCATACGACTTTTATTATACATTAACCGTTGGTATTACCATTAACCTCCAGGACAGCAAGTATCGTAACGATTCGAAATACAACAGAAGGAGCTACATCAAAACCAGACAATATTATCAATCGAAGTCCCGTCAAAGCCCGTCAAACAGGCGAAACAAAAAAAGATTTCTCTTTTTCTGACAATAGTTTTGATCGCTTATGCTGTTGTTCAATCCGCGATTTGAAAACAAACACCATTATTGCCGACCCTCATGCATTGAAGAAGCTCCTTTTTTCTTTTTCAAAACCTTTTCAAGACGGTACATTTCATCTCTGTACTGGGCCGCCTGAATAAAGTCAAGCTCTTTGGCGGCTTTTTGCATGGCTTTTTTCGTCTCCTGAATGGATTTTTCCAGCTTATCAGGCGTCATATAGGAGACCACCGGATCGGCAGCAGCCATGTCCACATCCTGATCCTCCGGACCTGAATATGCTTGCGGAACGGGAGATGATTCAGATTGCTTCTCTGTATCTCCGAAAGTACTGCTCCGCTTTCTAACAATAGCAGCAGGTGTGATCCCATGTTTCTCATTGAAGGCAAGCTGTTTTTCCCGGCGGTAATTGGTTGCATCAATGGTTTCCTGCATAGACCGGGTAATGGTATCGGCATACATAATAACCCTCCCGTTGAGACTCCTCGCAGCCCGACCGGCGGTTTGCGTCAGCGACCGGGTAGAACGAAGAAAACCTTCTTTATCAGCATCCAGTATGGCTACCAGCGAAACCTCGGGAAGATCAAGTCCTTCCCGCAAAAGATTAACTCCCACCAAAACATCAATGTGCCCTTCCCTTAGATTTTCCATAATCTTTACCCGGTCCAGAGTATCCACATCGGAGTGGATGTACTCACTGCTAACATGCAGGTTTTGAAGATATTTTGTCAATTCTTCTGCCATACGTTTGGTCAGGGTTGTAACCAGCACCCGCTCATCATTTTCCACCCGGATTTTAATTTCCTCAAGCAGATCATCAATCTGGTTTAGCGTTGGCCGTACATCTATGACCGGATCCAGAAGTCCTGTCGGACGAATCACTTGTTCAACCATCACACCTTCACTTTTTTCCAGTTCATAATCAGCAGGTGTAGCACTTACAAAAATGGCCTGATTGACCATCCGTTCGAACTCTTCAAACTTCAACGGGCGGTTATCCAGGGCTGCCGGCAACCGGAAACCATACTCCACAAGGTTTTGCTTGCGGCTATAGTCGCCGCCATACATGGCACGGATCTGGGGTAAAGTCACATGACTTTCATCAACCACGATCATGAAATCATTTGGGAAATAATCCAGAAGGCAAAACGGGCGGGTCCCTTCAGCTCTTCCGTCAAAGTAACGGCTATAATTCTCAATGCCGGGACAATGCCCAAGTTCTCTGATCATCTCAAGGTCATAATTGACCCTTTCTTCCAGGCGTTTGGCCTCGAGGTTTTTACCAATCTCCTTGAAGAAAGCCACCTGTTTGACCAAATCGTCCTGAATGGCCTTTATAGCCTGATTGATCCGCTCTTTCGTGGTAACAAATATATTGGCAGGATAGATCAAAATTTGATCCACCGATGATATGGTCACATTGTTGACCGGATCGAAAGTCTCGATGGACTCAATCTCATCGCCCCAGAACATAATCCGGCAGGCATGATCGGCATATGCCAGGAAAACCTCAACCGTGTCGCCTTTGACCCGAAAATGACCACGGTTGAATTCTACTTCGTTCCGCGAATAAAGGGCTTCCACAAGATGACGGAGAAACTGGTTACGGCCAATCTCCTGTCCCTTTTCAAGGGGAATCACATTAGCGTGAAAGTCCTCAGGATTACCAATACCATAAAGACATGAAACAGACGAAACAACAATAACATCCCTGCGGCCGGAAAGAAGAGCTGATGTAGCACTCAACCGTAACTTTTCAATCTCATCATTTATGGACAGGTCTTTTTCAATATAAGTGTCGGTAACAGGAAGATAGGCCTCAGGTTGGTAATAATCATAATAAGAGACAAAATATTCTACCGCGTTTTCCGGGAAAAAACTCTTGAACTCACTATATAACTGGGCTGCCAGTGTTTTATTGTGACTTAGTACAAGTGTTGGTTTTTGAACCTGTTCAACCACGTTGGCAACCGTAAATGTCTTACCCGATCCTGTAACACCAAGCAAAGTCTGATATGTGCTTCCGTTATGAAGACCTTCCACCAGTTGCCGAATGGCTTCCGGCTGATCTCCGGTCGGTTTAAAATCAGAAGTTAATTCAAATGCCATCTTTACCGTTTTCTTTCAGGATAATTACCGTCAAAGACAAAACGCGCCGGTCCTTTCAGCCATACATCAGTGAATGATTGATCTCCAGACACTTTAAAGCTGACAGTCAACTCGCCTCCCGGGACTTTCATAACGAATTTTTCACCTCCCCCGTAGCGTAAACTTGAGGCAATAGCTGAAGCCACAGCACCTGTTCCGCAGGACCAGGTTTCATCCTCCACCCCCCTTTCAAAGGTTCGCATAATAATATTCCCGCCGGAAGCATTCCCCACAAAATTTACATTGGTGCCTTCCGGAGCAAACCGGTCATGATTACGCCAAAAAGTACCTTCGGAAAACACATCAACTTCTTCGGGATCATCAACAAAACGCACATAATGCGGTGAACCGGAATCAAGAAACATCCCTTCTTCCATAATCTCAACGCCTTTGACATCCACCATTTTTAAACTGACAATCTCATCCCGGACAAGGGCCTCATGAATACCATCTACCGCTTCAAATGAAAACAATTCATCAATAGGAGCTACGCCAAGATGCACGGCAAAAGCAGATATGCACCTGCCCCCGTTACCGCACATGGTAGATTCATTCCCGTCACTGTTAAAATAGCGCATGGTGAAGGCCGCAACATCGGATCTCTCCAGAAACATCAATCCATCTGCTCCCACGCCAAAGCGGCGGTGACACAATTTCCTTATCAGTTCTTTATCATCATCAAACCGGTCATCACGATTATCAATCAAAATAAAATCATTCCCGGTTCCTTCATATTTAAAAAATCGAATCTTACTCATAATCCTTAAAAACAAAAATCCGTTAAACTTTTGTCATCCCTTGTGTTTCAGTTGTTGGTTCTTTAGATATGTCGCAAAAAGAGAGCAATCTTTCTTTCCGGCTTTAAGCTTCAAGCTTCAAGCTTTGAGCTACAAAGAGCCTTATGCCTCTGCGACTGAAATACTGACATCCAATTATTTAACGATCTATTGGAAAAAAATGCCTGTCTAATTTATTGCAATATTACAAAAATAACATCCACCAGCCCAACCCCAAAACGAACTTTAATGCCGGTTATTCTCTTGTTAAACATTGTTTCAGGCAGATGACGGATTCGTTCACTCCCATATTTCACTTAACAATTTAACCCGGATCATTCATAACGGAAACAATTTATGAATAGGTTAACAATCACAAAAGACTTTGCTCTTCTTACTTATACAAGCCGGCAACAGGAAACATATTGGCAGGGAATTTGTTTAATTCGGAACAAATCCACATTTAATACACCCTGAAACGATCTGTTAAGTATATCTTTC
>JAWOCV010000239.1:0-23102 GCA_046483585.1 Marinilabilia sp. | reverse complement strand
GTATTTATAACAATTTTGAGCTTAAGGCACGGGATACAGAGGACCCAAAAGGAAGTAAACGGAAATCCAAAACTTTAGCGGGCAACAAGCGCGGAAAAGAAAAAGAAAGTGAAGAGTCTTCAGCAGAAAGTTTAAGGGAAGTGCTTTCTAAGATTGATCAGATGCGTGACGAATCAAGAAAGAACAAATAGCGAATAATGAAATAATGGCCCATAATTTCCTTTAAAATTGGTTTTAAGGGGAATTGTGGGTTTTTTGCTATGGAGATACAGACATTGAATATTAAGCGTTTTTCCGTTTTTTGCATGACTTAAGCGGCTATATCCCTTCAGCGTGGGGATTCATTTTAATGACGTATATCCTTATTCAAATGAAACGAGCATGGCAAAGGTTGCCGCAACATGCATATGTATTAATTCTGGATGCGGGTTTCATCCGACCTTAATAAACAAATTTTATACGGATAAGTATAGAAAATTTGTTTGTAGAAATCATAACCCTATTTGACTCCTTGGTGATTTAATCTCCTTCTGTATAAAACAGAGTTCTCTGTTGTTGGTTATCATAAAATTAACAAGTGTCATAATTTTTTTGGGTGACTTTTGCGAATCTCCCATGTTCGTTGACATGTTAAAATCGTTCTATTAAACTATTATTTTCTGCCGTTATTCAAAAAAAAATGGTTTTTAGCGCATTTTTTCCGGGTTAAAATTTGGTAAACACCAAAAACCGTCTATATTTGTGAATAGAAGATTGGGAAACCTATTTTTTAACCCTAAAATTAATTTTTATTATGAACAAAGCTCAATTAATTGAAGCAATCGCTGGTGAATCAGGATTGACTAAGGCTGATGCCAAGAAAGCTCTTGACAGCTTTATTAAAGTAACCGGCAATGCGTTGAAAAAGGGTGACCGGATTGCTCTGGTCGGATTTGGTTCTTTCTCATTATCAGAAAGAAGTGCCCGCACAGGCAGAAACCCTCAAACCGGTAAGGAAATTCAAATTCCTGCTAAAAAAGTTGTTAAATTCAAAGCTGGTAGTGAGCTCACCGATGCTGTGAATTAATTCTTTTTTGGTTAAAAAGAATAAAAAGAGGGTGTTTCTGAAAAATGAGATACCCTCTTTTTTATGGAGTTTTTTACCCTATCTTATATAATTAGTGCCCGTCTATAAACTAAGCAACGTTTGTTTCTGATCATGTGTCTGTTCAGAAAGTGCCAGTTGCGAGGCATCGCTTTAGCGTAGCTTCAGCAAAGCAAAACTTGCGACCGCGTGCCGCCTAAAGCAGACCTGTCTGCCGTTTTGCATAAGAGTATCCATCTGTCTTATTAGTTTTAAATCAAAACGCCAGCATGCTACTTTTTTATAATCCGACAGGCAGGCATAACGACGCAAGTGGCACTTTACAGACAAACACTAAATAAATCAAATTTTCCTATGTCAGAGAATTGCTTTTAAGCTGGAGTGTTTCCTTAAAAGAAAAAGGCTTCGCTATGGGGAAGACTGATTATTAGCGTTAAACGATTAATCTTACAGCCTGGATTCGTAAAAAAATACCAGAGAGAAACTGGAAGTTGAGTGAAGAAGAGGAGCAGGCAATTATTGCTTAAGTGCATCCGGCAATCTTTTAAACAAATTGAGATTGACGGGCCTTCTTTTTTGAATAAACACAAAAAATGAACAATTCATCATCAAAAAGTATGGATTAATGTAAGAAATTGCTTACTTTGCAATATGGTATTCTTGGGTATATTTTGTATTTTTGAAGAAAATCTCAATCTATGAATTGCATTATAATAGATGACGACAAACTGTCAATTAAAATTATTGAGGAGTTTGTAGGCAGGACTGAAGGTCTTCATCTGGTGGGATCTTTCTCGAGTGCTGTAGAGGCTATTAATGCGCTCAATCAGCCCGATGCGGAAGAGGTGGATCTGATTTTCCTCGATATTGAAATGCCTGAGATGTCCGGCATTGAGTTTCTTGAATCACTTGAGACTATACCACAGGTTGTTATATATTCTTCACAGGAAAAATATGCCCTTGAATCGTATGAGTATGACGTGACGGATTACCTTTTAAAACCGGTCCATTTTGGACGTTTTATTAAAGCTGTCAACCGGGCGCGTGAACGTTACGAAAAGAAAGAGAGTCCTGTTAAAGAGAGTACCGAGATCTTTATTAAGAACAACGGGTCGCTCGTTCGTATAAAATTCGATGACATACTCTGGATTGAGGCTTTGGAAAATTATGTGGTTCTGAACACCTTCAATGAAAAATACACCATTCATTTTACCATGAAAGCCATTTCGGACAAAATGCCGACCAATAAGTTTATGCGTATCCACCGGTCTTTTATTGTCAATTTCAATAAAATCAAGGTGATCGAAGACAATTCCGTGGTAATCATGACCGGTGCCGGCTCCAAGGTTATTCCCATTGGCAAGTCCTACCGCGATAAGTTGATGAATGATATAAATCTCATTTCCCGATAGAGGTTGGTTTAATCCATATATTAGAATACAAAAACAGGTCCCATTTCATGGGGTCTGTTTTTTTTGACATTTAATTTTTCAGATATCCCCGTCGGTCAAGAATACTCCAGTTTTTGAGCCAATTATTCTTACCAAATGCACCTTTGTAATCAACGGCTTCAAACCAGTTGTCTTCTAAAATGGCGGTATCTCCCATACCGGTATTATTTGAAGGCCTCAGATCCATCTGGTCAATGAATTGGGGATTGTAGTCAATTTCCGGATCTTTAAGGATGTTATTTCCTTCGCTGAAGTGAGCGCTTACAATTTCATCCTGGGCGGTCACATCCACCAAATTGTGAGAGTAAACCCCGAAAATGTGAAGGGCAGAGTTGTTGCCCACCATGTGAAACACGTTGTTAAGCATACGAATGCGTCCGTTGAGAAATTGTTGATAACTGTCCAGATTATCACCCGAATACTCAATATCAATACCTTGTTTTTGGTGCATGAATAAAGAATTGACGATGGTTCCGGCCGAACTGTTGTCAAATCTGGCGGTCTGCCCGTTTTCATCAACTCCACGGCCGGCAAGTGTGGCATTGGCGATAATCGGTCTTGTTTCAGGATAACCCTCCCGGTCACTCAGCTCGAAGAGCAGATCCCCGGTGGCACCTGCCTGCAGACCGGCAATAAACTGGCATTTTCCCTGGTATCCCAGATCAAAGTCGAAGGCATCATCACCGCAAAATGCCGACAATAAATAACGGCCATTGACGGTACCTCCGAAGAATTCGAACCCGTCATCACGGTTGGATATCACTTCTACGTATTCCAGTGTTGTGCCGCTGCCAACTCCGCCAAGTGTAAGGCCGTTGATCTCATCGCCTTCTCCGATCCGTGTGCCGCCATGCCGGATGGAGACATATCGGAAAACACCTGAATTGTCTGTTTTATTGTCACCACCATAAACGCCCCTGGGTTCATC
This sequence comes from Marinilabilia sp., assembly GCA_046483585.1. Taxonomy (GTDB): domain Bacteria; phylum Bacteroidota; class Bacteroidia; order Bacteroidales; family Marinilabiliaceae; genus Marinilabilia. The sequence goes on along the minus strand of JAWOCV010000239.1, from coordinate 19,639 downwards.
AGAGGTGATGCCTTCGATCATATTTTCTCCGTTGGCCGTGTTGACGGGGGCGTTTCCCAGGATTATAACACCACCCCATAAACCATTGGCTTCGATGGGGACCGATCCATCCAGATCATCTCCTTCTACGGTAAAAATAATGGGGTCACTGGCAGTACCCCTGGCAATGATCTGCCCCCCGCGCGCCACGATCAATGCACTGGCATTATGCCTCTGACCTGTGTTGGAGCGAATCACAGTCCCCGCTTCAATGGTGAGGACCTGCCCGTCATTAACAAAGACATGACCGTCGAGAAGATATTGTTTATCGGATGTCCATGTAGTGGTTCCTGTACCGCCGCCATTATCCCGTATGATGGTGTATTCCCCCGGAAGAACATATTCCGAATCACGGCAGGAGTTTCCTGAGATCAGGAGAATAGCCGTCAAAAGGAGTGTTGTGAATGTGTTGACTTTCATGGACTGTGCAATTTAAAATGAGGCCTGAACATTGATGAAAAAAGCTGACCGGATTTCAGCGTTTGCAGCCGCAGGATAATGATCCTGGTAGTTTGCAGCAATTTTTATCGCTTTTACCGGGCTGTATTCGATACCTGCCGTTACGGCCGATTCATCGTTGGCGAGATTCCATGGGACTGATTCGTCTTCAAGTGTATTGGAGTCCACCTGGTCGTAACGCCCAAAAAGCCAGATGCGCGGATAGATTTGAACATCTCCGTACAAGGAAAATCCATAGACATTGTGATCGTTGTTGAACTCCCGGTTAAAATGCCAGTCATATTCCCCACCAAGTGAGAATGATTTTCCCTGATATCCTGCAAAAATGGAAGACGTGGACTGATTGATCGATTTGCTCGAAAGATCGGCATAAATTCGGGTGGTGAGTCCTTTCAACGGCCGGAATGTCACCCCGGCTGCACCTTTGAAGGTGTTGTCGTTTTGCAGACTCGAATATCCTTCGCCATTGAAAAAGCCAAAATCTATATCGACCTTGCCGGAAGTCCAGACTCCTTTTATCCCGATGTCTGCACTGGGCCCGAATTTGTATCTGTCCATGAATGATTTGGCAATGTAGCGACGCTTCCAGAATTTTTCCTGTATTTTAAACTGTGTGGCGTCCTGAAGGCCAAAACCGATCTCGACATTATCAAATGGATTATAAAAAACGGCGGCTGTTTTGAAATAACCAAATCGCCGGAGCAGGGAATATTGGGAAGCATCGTTGGGCGAACCGATGTCGAGCTTGATCTCAGCCGAAAATTCAGGTGATATCAGGTATTCATATCCCAAATAAGCCCGCCGCACTTCAAATGCCGTTTGGTCCTCCGATCCCTCAAGTGTGGTATTAAAATTGGTGAAAAGTTTGCCATTGACCGAACCTGAAGGCTCGAAGTCCTTGTTTTCCGTGTTTTGACCGGTAATTTTAAGGCATAAAACGACCAATCCCAATACCATAAAAATGTTACGGTGCTTTAGAAACATAATTTCCCAACAATTTAAAATATTCAAAAAAAACGGGGCCGTACCCTGTGTGAAAATACGGCCCCGGTTATGGTTCAATTTATTGAGGTGCTTTCGTATTGGCAACAAAGTCCCTTTGCGCCTTCAGCAGATTGATCAGATGGAGCAACATATTCTGGGTCTCGTGCAAAATAGAGAGATAGAGCATGCTGATCTTGGTTCCTGCTTTCTCCTTTTTGATCCGTTTGAGCTGTTTCTTGCGCAAGCCTTTTATCACGTCAATCATTTTCGTTTGTTCCTCAATCAATTCCTGGAGATTTGAGAAATCGGACTGATCGATCATGTTATTGGCTTTGGTGATCAGGGTCCTTATCTTACTGTCCAGGAAATTCAGATCTTCAAACTGTTCTTCGGTGAACACCTTGTGATTATTGTCAAGATGTTCGAACGCAGGATTGGCAATGTAAGAAAGTGAGTGAGCCGTCTCGCGCAGGTAGTCTACTACTTGCACATAGAAAAGTCCTGAATCGATTGAGCCTTCCTGTAGCTTACGAACGGTGTTGTATATATTGGCTTTAAGCTTCTTGGTCCGTTTGTTAATGGCTGCGACGTCTTTGGTTACATCCTTGAGTTGTCTCCGGTCTTCGGCCTCAAAGAAATTGAGGGCGTTGCTATACAGTCTGGAGATTTCTGAAAGGACTGAGGAAACACTGGTACGGCATTTTTCCAGGACTTTCTCGGAATGAATTTCACCGTCGATCTCTTCAATGTCGAGCTCACCATATTGTTTCTGCTCGGAATCTTGTTTTTTCGAAATGACATGGGTCCGATAGACCATAAAAGCGGCTAAAATCACAAGAACAAAAATGGCATAATTTCCACCAAACATCATAATGTTGACCACAATGAAAGCAACGGTCGCTGCAGAGAAAGCCGTGAAGAACCAGCCACCGATGACAGACAGTACACCGGTAATGCGGTATACAGCACTTTCACGTCCCCAGGCACGGTCGGCGAGTGAACTACCCATGGCCACCATAAAAGTGACGTAAGTGGTGGAGAGCGGCAGTTTCAGAGAAGTGGCAAAAGCAATGAGAATACTGGCAACAACCAGGTTAACGGAAGCTCGTAATGCGTCAAAGGAGGTGGCCTCTTTACCCATCTTCTGTTGTTCGGCCTCATATACTGAGGTATCAAACTGGCGGTCGATGAAATGGCTCACCCTGGCCGGTATGACTTTATTGACCGAGTTGGAAATGGCCAGGCTTCCCCGGACTATCGACCTTGCGAAAAAAGAAGATCCGAACCGTTCTTCTCCTTCGGACTGACGGCCGAGATCAAGCGAAGTTTTGACGACTCGTTTGGCTTTTTTGGAGGTCCAGAGGGTAACCACCATAATAAGACCTGCCAGCACCAAAAGGTAAGCTTCCGTTTTGACTTCACCGGCCAATGACGACATGAGCATGCCTTCATTGTTCCCCCCTGCCGCAGTGAATGCTTTGAAAGATTCCAGTCCGGCCAGTGGTACCCCGATAAAGTTGACCAGGTCGTTCCCGGCAAAGGCCATGGCCAGGGCAAAAGTGCCAGCCAATACGGTCACTTTCAAAATATTGAATTTGAAAAGCCAGTAAAGAACCTGAATAATAAGTGTCCAGGCAATCAGACTGTAAAGGATGATCAGGTTGCCGTTGTTGCTAATCCAGTTCTGGACATCTTCTGACATAAATGTGGCGCCTTTGGCACCTTTTACGATAAGGAAATAGGTGATGGCTGTAATGGCAATGCCACCCCAGATGGCCCCGAAATACCTCACTCTTCGTTTAAGATTGAAGGAAAAAAGGATGCGGGTGAAGTACTGGACAATCATTCCCACTGTAAATGATATGACCACCGATAATAATATTCCCGAAATGATGGCCAGGGCCTTGGCGGAGTTAATGTATTCACTCAAATTCATCTCGGGATTGTTGATCGACTTGATAAGGGCCACACCAATGGCAGCACCCAACAGTTCAAATACGATGGATACCGTTGTGGATGTGGGCAGACCAAAGGTGTTAAAGAGATCCAGAAGGATGACATCCGTAAGCATCACAGCCAGAAAGATGATCATGATGTTCTGGAATGTAAAATACTCCGGATTAAAGATCCCTTTTCGTGCCACTTCCATCATGCCACCCGAAAAACTGGCGCCGACAAAAACGCCCAGGGCTGCAATGATCATAATGGTTTTGAAAGATGCAATTTTCGCACCAATCGCAGAGTTGAGAAAGTTTACGGCATCGTTGCTGACGCCAACCACAAGGTCGGATATGGCCAGCAAAAATAATACGCCTACAAGAACCAGGTAAATAGTTTCCATGAGTTGAAATCTTAAAATTTTTCGTCGGCAAACATACGGGGTATTGCGCTACGAAATGTTTTTGCTTTGTTAAGCGTTTGTTAAGTTTGTGTTAATTGATCGATATAATATTTTGAAAAACAAAAATATACAAAATATGTCCGAATCGAATCGGGGTCGGACTTTTTTTCTGATTTCAAAGATCAATAGTCCGTTAATCTTTTGCATGAACCTTTGATTCTTTGGTTATGTCACAAAAAGAGAGTAACCTTTTTTCCGGCTTTGAGCTTTGAGCTACAAGTCCTTTCTGCCCTATACCTCTGCTAAGGAAATACTTAAATCGTTAACTCCAACGATATATTAAAAGATGAGCTATATCAATTAAGGCCGGATCAGACAAAAGACATATTCAATCCGTTTTATCAGAAAAATGGTTAAAGCCTCCTTTGTCGAGTTCAACAGCCTTTCCGTTTTGTGTCCATCCAATTTTGCCGGGGGTTTGCTCCGTGATGTATCCCACTGATGCAAGAGGTTCGGAAAAATGCTGATCATAAGCCTCTTTGATTATTTTATAATATTCTGGCCCAATGGTCACCAGCAACCGGTAATCTTCTCCGCCTGTAAGGGCCATTTCAAGGGCATTCCATCCATGTTTTTCAGAAGCTTGCTTCAGTGCATGGGAGAGAGGTACTTTGTCGACATCGATGAGGGCCCCTGTATTTGAGCCACGGACGATGTGTTCAAGATCAGAGGCAATCCCGTCGGAAAGATCAATCATGGCATGAACGGCCTCTTGCCGGGCCAGCCAGAGGCCTTCATTTACGGCTGGTTCCGGCTTCCAGTGCCAATTAAGAAGAGGGCGGAACTCTTCTTCCGCTTCGTGGTTCGCCAGCAGGACTTTGAGTCCGCCGGCCGAATCTCCTAACGGTCCTGTTACACAGACAACATCACCCGGTCGTGCCTGCGATCGCATGCGGGCTTTTCCCCGCTCAGTTATTCCCGTTACGCAAACATTAATGACCAGCTTGCCGGGTGATTTGGTGGTGTCACCACCCAGCAGCGGAACGCCATATTTTCCACTGAGAGCCCGGTATCCTTCTATGAATTCGTCCATGAACTCCACTTCCATATCAGGGGGAATGGCTACGGAAAGAAAACTCCCGGTGGGGCGTCCACCCATAGCAGCTATGTCACTGAGGTTGACAGCCAGTGATTTGTAGCCAAGATTGAAAGGTGATATTTTAGATCGCAAAAAGTGGATCTCTTCTATCAATAAGTCCGTTGTGATCACCTGCTCATAATGGTCGTCCATGGGCATGATGGCACAGTCGTCCCCGATGCCGGTGATTTTATTCCCCGTCATATCTTTAAAATGACGGGCGAATCTTTCGATAACACCAAATTCGCCGATCTCGGATAGTTTCATCAATGATCTTTTGGTTTGGTAATCGCTTCGCAATATTGACGCTGAGTAAGAAAATTTCAACAAGCAAGTGGCCTTTCCGGGCGATGCGGGATGAAGCATTGCCCGGAAAGGCCGGCTTCGCAGCTCGGCTTCGCAGCTTTATTGCCTGTGCTTTTATAATGTTTTTGGTGATCTGCCGGAACAGTTACTTTGAGATCATGTTCTGAAAACACTTCTTCAACTTATTCTTCCTCAGGCGGAAAATCTTTCATTTTCAATTTTTCACCTTCATCTTCGACAACCCGTCGGTAATAATCCTCATCGTATCCCGGAAACTCAGCCGGATGGGGATTGCCATGCTCATTTTTCAGGAACTCCCCGTCTTCTTCGGGGTGAATGTTTCCGTCAAGATACTTTACCATCAAAAACTGGCCAAGCTTCTGCCATCTTTCGACAGTAATACGGGCCTGATTGTGTGAATAATCAGTCAGAAATTCTCTGGCCAGGGCAGGATCTTCTTCGTAAAGAGAATTGGCGGCTTCATCAATGGCCGGTCCCATCTCTTCAAATTTGTCTTCCAACTCGTTCTGAACTTTCCTGATGTCTTCGATCATGTAGTTGTACCGGGTGTATGACATATTGGATACCCAGTTGAATACCCAGAACGCGGCATCCCATGAAAATTCCAGCATGTTGCCGTTACCTTCGGCAAATTCATGTGGTGCACTTTCCAAACCGGCATACATAGGTACGTACACAGAGGCGTTGGCGTCATCCACACCAAACCAGAGTATGCCTCCCACTGGATCGTGGAACCAGTTGCGCATCTGAGCCACAAAAGAAAAACCCGTCTGCTGAGTGGCAATGGCCCTTTCATTGAGATATTCTTCGTCGTCAACTTCCCATGTAAGGGGACGCCAGCGGTAAGGTACTTCAAAAGGTCCGGCACCTGCATCTTTTCTCATGTCCAGCTCAGTGCCTTCAAAGTGGTCACGCATGATGTTCATGACATCACGGGCACTTACTTTCTTTTCAGGTTTCATGAATAGCGGCATCCGATCTTCCGATTCACCCATAATAAAGGGTTTGTATTCATCGGCTTCCTCTTCATTCATGTGGCGGAATGCACTCCAAACCCTTGCTTCGCAAAATCGGACTGCGCCATAATCCAGAGGTGCATAGGCATCGGCAAAGCTGAAATCTTTGTTTTTCCCGTCGAAATACCCTTGTTCCCGTGCAAATGAGATAACATCTCGGGAATACATGCAATTTTTGTCATCATTCATCGGGAATGTTGTAATGCGTGCCTGATTGGCATGGGCTGATACAAGTCCGTCGGGAACTTTTCTGGCCACCCATACAGCCCCTTTGTTTTTGGGTCCTTTTCCGATCATCTCCATGATCCATACTTCATCTGGATCGGCGATGGAAAAACTTTCGCCGGAACTGTAATAGCCATATTCATCTACCAGGGAAGTCATCACTTCAATGGCTTCACGAGCGGTTTTTGCACGCTGGAGGGCGATGTACATCAGACTTCCGTAATCCATGATGCCAGTGGTGTCACGCAATTCGTCACGACCACCGAAAGTCGTTTCGGCAATGGAGACCTGATGTTCATTCATATTGCCCACAACGCGGTAAGTATGAGAAACCTGCTCAATCTCTCCTAGGTGTTTGCCCGTATCCCATTCATATATGTCAAGCATTTCGCCGTCCGGGTGGTCCTGGGCAGGCCAGTAGTAAAGCTCTCCGTATAATACATGGGAATCGGCTGCATATGAAATGAGTGTTGATCCGTCGGCCGAAGCCCCTTTTGTAACCAGAACATTGGTGCAGGCATTGGATGCGTGGTAAAATACCAATCCGGCCAGCAGCGAAAAAATTCCGATCAGTTTAACTCTCTTGGTCATAGTAGTCTCTAGTTTTGTGATGGATAATTGGGGAAAGACACAAAAATATAAAAAAATCGACTCCCCGTAAGGTTTTTGAAATTTTATATCCCCAGACGAAAAGAGAAGGCTTGCCTCCCTGGATCTGGATGAAGTTTTAAATGGGGATGGACTTTAAACCAATCTAAATGTATTCCTGGTTATGTGTTTGTCACGACTTTGTAGTCTCAGAGATTACATGGCAAAAAAAAAATCAGGGCTTCAACTGGCGTGAAACCCTGACACTTTCTGAACAGACACATGATTACTAACACACTTTGTCCACTCTATAGGCGCACTACTTAAATTTATCGATTGCTGATTTCCAACTGCTTTTGAGGTCCTCGAAGGCTTTCTCAGTGCCTTCTTTAAAATCATGCCATGCTTCTCCGGAAGATGTTTTGAGCTCTTCGAGTCGGGCCTGAAGGTTCTCTTTCTTTTTCTGGAGTGATTCGATCTCTTTTTGATATTTGATTTTCAGATCGGCTTCACTCTGGCGGGCCTTCGCATCCAGTTTGTCCAGATCGGCCTGCAGCTCGCGGATGCGGGCATTGAATTTGTCAATGTAAGCTTGTTTTTTTTCGTCCATATATCAAATTTTTTGATAAGTTTAAAAATTTACCATTCGCTTTTCTTTTTTCTGTCTTATCAAATTTATAAAAATCCGCTGGTATTTGGTTGCCCGGACCCTTTAAAAATTTCTATTTTTAGCATCTCAAAAACCATTTTAATGCAGAAAAAGACCATATTTATTGTATTTCAGATCATTGTATCATTTGTAGTCTGCCATCAGGCTTTAGGGCAACAACCTTTGAATGAGTGGCGGTATCGCTTTCCGCTGGATATTAAACCAAAAGTTAGTGGGAGTTTTGGTGAGATCCGGAGCAATCATTTTCATTCAGGGCTTGATCTTGCTACTAACGGGAAGAACGGGTGGCCTGTTTTTGCAGCAGATTCGGGATATGTTTCCCGCATAAGCGTTTCACCCTATGGTTTCGGGAAGGCTCTGTATATTGATCATCCGGCCGGAATCACCACGGTTTACGCTCATCTTGAAAAATTTTCTGAAAACATCGATTCACTTGTTACAGCCCGTCAATATGATAATGAGTCTTTTACGCTAAGCGCCACTTTCGAAAAGAGAGAATACCCCATTAAACGGGGGGAGATCATTGGTTATTCAGGCAATTCAGGCAGTTCAGCCGGACCGCACCTTCATTTTGAGGTCCGGGAAACCCGGGGGCAGCGGCCCGTTGATCCCCTGGCTTTTCCCAATCCCGTTAAGGATGATGTACGGCCCCATATTGCCGGGATTAAAATTTACCCCCTTTCGGAAGATGCCGTTATCAACGGGAAACATGAAGAACAATATTTCCCGGCTGTGTTTTACAACGGCGCCTTTCATCTTAAAAACAATCCGCACATAAAAGCAGGCGGAACCATTGGTGTCGGAATTGAAGTGCTTGATTATTATACCGGTTCATGGCGAAAATGTGGTGTTCACAGCATTGACCTGCAGGTGAACGGGAAGAGACACTATAATTATACTATGAATGGTTTCTATTTTCATGAAACCCGTTATCTGAACAGTCATATCGATTATTCCGAAAAGAAAAAAAATCACCGTACCATTCAGAAAAGTTTTGTGGACCCTTATAACCGTATTGACCTGTATAAGGTGGATGACAAAAGGGGGGAGATAGATCTTAGTGCCGGCACCGGCTATCGACTGTCCTACACAGTAAAAGATATTTCGGGGAATACATCGGAACTTAAATTCAATGTTTCGGGAGGTGATTCCCGTTCAATTCCAGCAGAATCGAAGGATTTTCCTGATAGCAGGGACCATATTGATGCTTCCCGGTCTTATTATTATGAAGAAGACAAGCATTCAGTGAGTTTTCCGGAAGAGAGTTTTTATCGCGATACTCCTGCTTCCTTCAGGGTTGAGGATTCGGATGAATCGCTTTCAGGAACAGTTTTTTCGGTGCTTGATGAAACCATCCCTGTGCACAAATGGTTTGATATCAAGATCCCGCTTCCGGAAGAAACAGACGAGGAAGGGCTTTGCGGAGCAAAACGCTCCGGTAATGGAGAATCCGAATATATCGGGGGAGAATTGGAAGGCACGTATTTTGTAATAAAAGCGCGTAGTGGGGGTGATTATTTTTTGACCAGGGATACAATTCCACCGGAGATCAGGATTAAAAATAAACCTGTCCGGATGGATTACAGTCAAAAGAAAACGCTGGTTGCAGAGGTAAAGGATGATTTTTCAGGGATTGAAGAGTATGAAGCCACCATCAACGGAAAATGGGCTCTGTTTGAATATGATGCAAAAAACGACCGGATAATTTGTTTTTTAGACAAAGTTCCTTTTCTTAAGCGTGGTGAAGAACATACCCTGCTCATTGAAGCAACAGATAAAGCTGGTCAAAATAGCCGGCTGGAAACCAATTTCAGGTACTGATATTTATATGCGTAGAATTCTGTTTATTTTTTTTACAGTAATGGTCATGGCATGGGGGAGCAATTTGAAGGCTCAGATTGACACGGACCGCATGACCATTATTGGCCGTAATGCATTGTATTTCGAAGATTATGTTTTGGCCATTCAATATTTCAACCAGATCATCCGGGTGAAACCATATTTGGCTGAACCATACTTCTATAGAGCTGTAGGGAAATATAACCTTGAAGATTTTAAAGGGGCTCTGGACGATTGTGATAAAGCGATTGAGCGTAACCCTTATTTGGTGGATGCTTACAATCTCAGAGGGATCCTCTACCAGCAAATTGAGGACCCTGAATCCTCCATAGAAAATTTTAAGCGGGGACTTGAAATTGATGCTCAGAATATGAATCTTCTGATCAATCTTGGCATTGCCCATATTCAGCTTGAGGAGTACGATAAGGCCATTGATGTGTATACGCAGGTTCTCGATAAATCCCCCAATCATGTTGCAGCTTACCTGAACCGGGGGCTTGCCAGGTTTTCAGCCGAAGATACAACAGGAGCTGCCAATGACTTTACCCGTGCCATTGAGGCCAACCCTTATGTTCCTGACGGATATATCAACAGGGCGATGATCCGCTACCACGAGGGAGATTTTGAAGATGCTTTGGCCGACATTGAAGAAGCACTGGAGTTGAAGCCCGAGGAATCTTCACTTTATATGAATCGGGCCATTGTGCGGTATCAGCTTGATGATCTGAAAGGAACACTCGAGGATTTCAATAAATTTGTGGATATGGAACCACGAAACGCCATGGGATACAATAACCGGGGGATCCTCAGGGCCGAGATTGGGGACCTTGATGGTGCCATCGATGATCTGTCGAGGGTTCTTGCGCTTCGGGAGGAAGAAGATCTTCCCACGGTTTATTACCGGGGCCTGTTGTATCAGGAAAAGGGGGAGTTCAAAAAGGCTCTGTCTGATTTCAATGTTGTGGCCGATGCTCATCCCGAATTTGCACCGGTATATATGAACCGCGCTGAAGTGAAGCAAGCCCTGGGCCAGGAAGAATCCGCCCAACTTGACTATAATACCGCCATGAAAATTCAGATGGACCGGAGCGACCGGATAGATGATGAAGGTTCGCAGCAACTGGCTTCCGCTGATGATCAGCGAGACGATGAAGAACGTGAAGAAGAGGAGCAGGAGCGTAAAGAAACGCGTGAAGAAGATGACAGAAATATTCAGAATTACAACAAAATTGCCGTACTGGAAGATTTTGGAGCGGAACAGCCGGAGCAGCTGACAGGGACTTCCCTTCGCGGTAAAATACAAAACCGCAACATCATGGTTGACCTTCAGTCTCCCTTTGGGCTAACCTTTTTCCCGGGAGACACGCTTGTTCACCGTATGCGTTATTACGAGAGTGATGTGGAAGATCTGGACAAAGCATTTGCTTTTGATCGTTCGCTGGAAATTGCCAATGCTACCACTGAAGTGGAACGATCGGACTCAAAAGCGCTTTTTGAAACCATTTCGCAAATTGAACAAAAGCTTGAAAATGCCGGTAATGACAACGAACGGGTTGAACTTTACATGGAGAGAGGTCTCCTTTATATGGGCGCCATGAACCTGAACAATGCCATTGATGATTTCACCCGCGTAACAGAGTTGGATCCCGACTATTATCTGGCCTATTTTGCCCGTGCCTTTGCCCGGTATAAGATGGTACAAACCATAAGCGAGATGGAAACGGATGAGGATATTCCGGAACCCAGCCAACTAAATTTGTCTGCTTCCCCGGTTGATGATGAAGCGGAGGAGAACTTAAACAGTCAGACCATTCTGGACTACAATCTTGTGATTGAGGACCTTGAAAAAACGCTAGAGCTCGAACCCGAATTTGAATTTGCCTGGTTTAACCTTGGGTATATGAATAATCTTCTTCGTAACTTTGAAGAAGCCAATGAGTATTATTCAAAAGCTCTTGAACTGAATCCCGATTTTGCCGAAGCCTGGTTCAACAGGGGATTGGTGCGGATTTTTCTCCAACAGGGCGCAGATGGCACCATGGATCTGAGTAAAGCTGGCGAATTAGGTATTTTTGAGGCTTATAGTGTGATAAAAAGATATGGTTCTTATTCGGTTGATCCACCCCCGGTGGAAGAGGAGGTAAATGATGAATGAACTGCCCGTAAATATGGATACGGACAATGCGGAATTTCAGAATGCTTTTCAGCTTGTCCAGTACACGAACTCGTCGGTATTTCTGACCGGCCGGGCCGGAACGGGTAAGTCAACATTTCTCCGGTATATCTGTGAGAATACTCATAAAAAACACATCGTTCTGGCTCCTACTGGTATTGCTGCCATCAATGCCGGCGGGGTGACTATGCATTCGTTCTTCAAAATTCCGTTTCGGCCCATCTTGCCGAATGATCCGGATCTTTCAACCAAAGACGGAAGGATCTATGATTTTTTGAAGTACAATAAAGAGAAGATCAAACTCATCCGTGAGACTGAATTGCTCATTATAGATGAAGTCTCCATGGTGAGAGTAGACATTCTTGATTTCATCGATCAGGTGTTACGCGTTTATACCAAGAACAAGACATTGCCCTTTGGTGGCAAGCAGGTCCTGATGGTGGGGGATGCTTTTCAGCTCGAACCTGTTGTGAAATCCGACGACTGGAAAATCCTGGGACGATTTTATAAATCACCTTTTTTCTTTTCAGCAAAAGTGTTTTCCCGCATTCCGCTCGTTCAAATTGAGCTGAAAAAAGTCTACCGGCAAAAGGATGACACTTTTGTCAGGCTTCTGGATAAAATTCGGGTCAATACTGCCGGACCCTCCGATATAGATCAGATCAACCAGCGCCTGGACCACAATTTTGAGCCACCGGCCAATGATTTTTTCATTACATTGGCTACCCGTCGCGATACGGTGGATTATATCAATAATAAAAAGCTTGATGAATTACCCGGAGAGGCTGTTACTTTTATGGGAGATATTCAGGGCGAATTTCCCGAATCGGGGCTTCCCACTCTCAATGAATTGATTTTGAAAGAGAATGCCCAGGTGATGTTTGTCAAGAACGATTCTCACAGGCGTTGGTACAACGGAACACTTGGTCTTGTGGATGAGATCAGTGATGAAGGGATTTATGTGCGTACTGAAAATGGAGAGATACATCTCATCACACGCGAAAAATGGGTCAACTTGCGGTACCGTTTCGACGAGAAAAACAACCGGATCATTGAAGAAGAGATCGGGTCTTTTACCCAGTTTCCGCTTCGTCTGGCCTGGGCTGTGACCGTTCACAAGAGCCAGGGCCTGACGTTCGATAAAGTGGTGATCGATTTCAGCGGCGGTGCCTTTGCAGGTGGCCAGCTTTATGTGGCCCTTAGCCGGTGTCGTTCCCTGGAGGGTATTATATTGAAAACCCCTGTAACGACAAGGGATGTGATCGTAAATCCACAGGTGCAACAATTTGCCCGCTCGGCAAACGATCAGAAACTGATCCATGAAGAACTCGAAAAAGCCAAAGCTGATGGTGCTTATGTATCGGCACTTAAATGTTTCAGACAAGGCAACTGGCTCGAGGCTGCCAGATATCTTGCCAAAGGGGTCGCACACCGGAAGGAAGATCTGGCCCGTCCCGAAGTGCAGCGTTTCATGGCGGCACAAATGACTTTTGCCACCCATTTGAAAAACCGGGTAAAACAACTGGAAGAAGAACTGGAACTTCAGCAGAAGAACGTTGAAGAGTTTGCCCGGGAGTATTTTCTGATGGCCAACGAATGTGAAGTTAAGTTCAAAGACCGGCGAAGTGCCCTGGCCAACCTGAATAAAGCCCTGAGTCTTAATCCGCGGTTTTCGGAAGCATTGGTCCGGCGCGGTAATATTTTAACCGAAACCGGGGATCTTGAAAGTGCCGAAAAGGATTTCTCAAAAGTTCTCAATATGAAACAACGTCATTTTGCCGCGCTTTGTGGCCGCGGGCGAGTACGGTTACAGCTTCGGCACTTCTCCGGTGCTTATCAGGATTTTCTTGAAGCTTCCAATCTTGAACAGTCCGACCCCGATGTCTACAAAAATCTGGGCGACGTTTGTGCCCGCATGGGAGAGATGGAAAAGGCCCAGACCTACTGGAACATTGCTGCCGATCTTGATGATAATGACTGAATGACACCAGACCAGAAAAATTCTTTTAACAACCTTTTTTCCGGCTTTGAGCTTTGAGCTTCGAGCTTTCAGCTGCAAGTACTTTCTGCCTTATACCTCTGCGACGGAAATACTTACATCTAATAATCTAATGATTTATTGATATTATTCCCCGGTCAATAATGATTTATCCCTTCGGGCCCTACTCTTTTTTTCTCCTTATACGTCTGGTTACCGGCTTAACAACTTTTAAAGAACTTTTTCTTTAAATGAGATATATTTATATGTAAAAATGTACATGTTTTTATAATTTTGCCGGTAAAGAAAAAAGGAAAATACTATGGAAAATAAATATGTGATAGTTGGGGGAGTTGCCGGCGGGGCAACTACAGCCGCGCGACTCAGGAGGATAGATGAAAAAGCAGAGATCGTCATGCTTGAAAAAGGACCGCATATATCCTATGCCAATTGCGGTTTGCCTTATTATATCGGAGGAGTGATCACCGACCGGGATAAGCTGCTGGTCCAGACACCAGAAAGTTTTGGAGCCCGTTTCAATATCGATGTCAGGATTTATTCCGAAGTAACCGGTATAGATTCTGAGAAGCAGTTCGTAAAAATAAAAGATCACAAAAGCGGCAAAGAATATGACGAAACCTACGGCAAGCTGGTTTTATCGCCTGGTGCAAAACCCATAAAGCCTCCCATTCCCGGCATTGACCACAAAAATATTTTCACATTACGCAATGTGGATGATACCGACTGTATCAAAAATTTCGTGGATTCTGAAAAACCAGCGTCGGCGGTGGTAGTGGGAGCCGGTTTCATCGGTCTCGAAATGGCTGAAAACCTTCACAAGCGCGGGGTAAAGGTTACTATAGTGGAGGCTGCTCCGCAAGTTATGAACATGATGGATCCCGAAATGGCAGCTCTGCTGCATCAACACTTTAAAGAGCAGGAGGTCGGGCTCTATCTGCAGGATGCTGTGAAAAATTTCCGTAACAACGGAGATGTTGTGGGCATAACCCTGGCCAGCGGCAAAAACCTGAATGCCGATTGTGTTGTCCTTTCCATTGGTGTTAAACCGGATGTCTCTCTGGCTGAAAAAGCCGGCCTCAAAATTGGCAATAAAGGAGGCATTGTCGTAAACGATTATCTCCAGACATCCGCCGGTAACATTTATGCTGTGGGAGACGCTATTGAGTTTCCCCATCCGCTTACAGGGGAGTCTTCTCTGGCATTCCTGGCGGGTCCCGCCAACAAGCAGGGACGTATACTGGCCGATAATATGGTATACGGACACAAACGAAAATACCGTGGCTCCATAGGTACAGCCATAGCCAAAGTGTTTGACATGACGGCCGGTACCACAGGTCTTAGCGATAAGGCCCTTGCACAGGCCGGCGTTCGACATCAGTCAACCATCGTCAATGCCGGTAGTCATGCCGGCTATTATCCCGGTTCCACCAATATGGTACTGAAGATATCGTTCAATCCCGAAGACGGGCGATTGCTGGGGGGACAGATCGTAGGTTATGAAGGTGTTGACAAGCGACTGGATATGTTGGCCACCGTCATTAAAGAAAATGGCACCATCTATGATCTTCAGGAAGTGGAGCATGCGTATGCGCCTCCTTTTAGTTCTGCTAAAGATCCTGTTAATCAGGCTGGTTACAATGCCGAGAACATCATGAAAGATCTGTTCCGGCCTCTTTCTCCTTATCAATTTCATGAATGGGATCATTCCGGCAGTTGTCTTCTGGATGTACGCACACCCGATGAGCATGCTCTCAATGCTATTGAAGGGTCCGTCAATATTGAACTTGATGCCTTGCGTGAGCGGCTGGAAGAATTGCCTCGTGACAAAAACATCTATATTTTCTGTGGAGTCGGGTTACGTGGCTATGTGGCAACAAGGATATTGAAGCAAAACGGTTTTGAAAAAGTTTATAATCTTTCCGGAGGACTGAAAGTGTATCAGGCGGCAATTTCCGATCAAAATAATCCTCTGAACTTTTCAAATGCTCAAAATGCCATTCCTTTGCAAGAGGATGTAGCCGGCCATATGCCACAAATTTCGCCTGATATGATGCAGGTTGATGCCTGTGGGCTCCAATGTCCGGGCCCCATTCTTAAACTTAAGGAGGAAATTGCAAAAATAGAGGCCGGTCAGGAAATGCAGGTCAAAGCTACAGATCCCGGATTTTATGGTGATGTGGCCTCCTGGTGTAAAGTTACCGGACACACCCTTGTTGGCCGCAAAAAAAAGGGGCCCGAGATCACGGCTGTCATCAGAAAAAAGAACGGTGATGAGACCGGTCTGGCTCAAATGACTGAGGGCGTAAGATCTATTGATCGTGGGGACAACAAGACCCTTATTGTATTCAGTGATGATCTTGACCGGGCTTTGGCATCATTTGTCATTGCAAACGGAGCTGCATCGATGGGAAAAAAAGTGACCATGTTTTTCACCTTCTGGGGACTTAATGTCATCAAAAGACAAGAAAAACCCCAAACCCGGAAAACCATGATGGACCGCATGTTCGCACTTATGATGCCCGGCCATGCCGGAAAACTATCCCTGTCAAATATGAACATGGGGGGCATTGGTCGCAACATGATGAAAAAGCGGATGAAGAGTAAAAATGTGGATGCACTGGAAGTCATGATCAACAACGCCATTGGGAACAACATTCAGATGATCGCCTGCCAGATGAGTATGGATGTGATGGGCGTACACTCCGAAGAGCTCATTGATGGGGTCAAAATAGGCGGAGTAGCCAATTATCTTGAAGAAGCTGAGGCTTCGAATTTGAATTTGTTTATTTAAGACTTAAGCTAAGTGCTGCGGTGCGACAGAGCGGGATATACCCGCTTTGCACCGTGTTTTGCCTGCAAAAATTGGGGCATGAATAAATCCCCACCTTTAAAATTGTCCGTAAAAACCAAAAAAATATTTAATTTTGCTTCATTTGCTGATCTTTAAGACTTAATTACCCATTTTTAGTCAACTAAACCCACAGGAAATGAAGCATCTACTTATTCTTTTCGTCATGGCGGGCATATGCCTTAATGCCTGTACCGATCTCAGGGACTACAAAGATGTTCCCTACGACGAAAAAGCCACAGTCGATTGGGAAAATCCGGCTGTAAACGAGATCAACAAGGAATCACCACACGCCTGGTTTATTCCTTATGCGAATGAGAATGAACTCGATCCGAACGATAAGTGGTCTTCTTCGCTTATTAAATCACTCAATGGGGAATGGACATTCCATCTGTCAGAAAATCCCGCTGAGAGGCCCCATTATTTTTTCAAAGACGATTTCGATGACCGTGACTGGGGAACCATTCACGTTCCTTCCAATTGGGAACTGGAGGGTTATGATTATCCCATTTATACAAACATTCAATACCCTCATGCCAAAACACCACCTGAAATTCAGGATCACTACAATCCGGTAGGGTCTTACAAAAAAACATTTACGATCCCTGATAACTGGGAGGATCAGGAGGTTTTCATTCATTTCGGGGCTGTCAGCTCAGCCATGAACATATGGGTTAATGAAGAGAAGGTCGGATACAGTCAGGATAGTAAAACACCCGCAGAGTTTAATATTACGGATTATTTGCGTGCCGGGGAAAATACCCTTTCCGTTGAAGTCTTCAAATGGTGTGACGGGAGTTATCTCGAAGATCAGGATTTTTGGCGTCTCGGGGGAATTACCCGGGATGTGTTTCTGATAACACGTAATCCCATACACATCAGAGATTTTGAGTTGAATGCAGGGCTTTCGGAAGATTACCAGACAGGGCTTTTTTCTTTGAAGATGCAGGTAGAAAATGTCTCTATGGATAATCCTGTTGTAATTGAGGCCAATCTTTACGATGGAGATGATAGAGTGGATACCTTTATTGATGCCGTCATTGAAAACTCGGTAAAATGGAACTGTGAATTGCCTGAGGTTAAGTCGTGGACTGCCGAAACACCCCATCTTTACCGGCTTGAAATGATCCTAAAGAGTGAGGAGGATGAAGTATTGGAGATTGTTTCCACCGATGTTGGTTTCAGAAGTGTTGAGATAAAGGATAATGAATTACAGGTGAATGGTGAGCACGTTTATTTAAAAGGTGTCAATCTGCACGAACATCATGGAGAAAAGGGGCATGTGGTGGATGAAGCAACCATGCGGAAGGACATTGAATTAATGAAAAGCCATAATATCAATGCTGTGCGAACTTCACATTATCCTCAGCCTCCCCGATTTTATGAACTTTGTAACCAATATGGTCTGTATGTCATCGATGAGGCCAACATAGAATCGCACGGAATGGGATATGGAGAGGAATCCCTGGCCAAAGACACCCTCTGGAAGGAATCGCACTTATACCGCACCCGGAATATGTTTGAAAGGGATAAAAATCATCCTTCTGTGATCATCTGGTCCCTCGGCAATGAAGCAGGCGACGGTGTAAACTTTGATGCCACTTATGATTATCTGAAATCTGTAGATAAAACCCGGCCGGTGCAATATGAACAAGCCCATGGTGGGCGGAATACCGATATTTTTGCCCCGATGTATGCCACCATAGAGCAAATGAAGCATTATGCCGATCAGGGGGGAGACAAACCCCTCATACAATGTGAATATGCCCATGCCATGGGAAATAGTGTCGGAAATCTCCAGGATTACTGGGATGCCATTGAAAATCATGACATCATGCAGGGAGGATTTATCTGGGACTGGGTAGACCAGGGCCTGCTGACCCAAAATGAGAAGGGTGAGGAGTTTTGGGGGTATGGTGGGGATTTTGGTCCCGATACCGTTCCTTCCGATGGCAATTTCTGTTTGAATGGGCTGGTAGATCCCGATCGTAAAGTACAACCCGAACTTGAAGAAGTAAAAAAGGTTTACCAGCATATTAAGTTCCATGGCGGAGACCTGGAAGAGGGCGAGATCATAATTGAAAACCAATATTCATTTTTGAATACCGATGTCTTCGATTTCGAATGGGAGGTTAGAAGCAATGGCGAAATTTTTGCCTCCGGGGTTTTTGATGATATTGAACTGTCTTCCGGCCAACGGGAGTTTGTTAACCCGGAATTGGATTTTGAGCGGGATGCGGGAACCGAATATTTTCTGAATGTTCAGGCAACCCTGAAAAATGACCAGGGCATTTTGCCTGCCGGCACTTCTCTTGCCAAAGAGCAGTTCAGACTGCCATTTTCGGAAGTCGCTCCCTTTAGTCACGGAACGGGTCATCGTGTTCAGGTCAACCACAATCAGGCCGATTCGACAGTTGTCTTCAGCAGAGAGCCATTTTCCATTGAGTTTGATTTGAAAAAAGGTGTCATGACAAGCTATGCCAGTGGCGATCATGATTACATCATGGAAGGGCCGGAACCGGATTACTGGCGGGCCCCTCTTGACAATGATTTTGGCTGGCAAATGCCCGGTGAATTGAGTGTTTGGCGTAATACAGCCGACTTCCGTGAAGTGGAAAGTTTTAATGTGATCAATGCCGGCGGACAAAAAGGTGTTGCTTTTACTTACCACCTCCGTGACAGTCTGGAAGAGCGGATTGCTACCACAGATGTGGTGTATCATATCAATGACGATGGAGAGGTAATGGTTGAACACACCTTCCGGAAATCCGAAGCTGGTCTTCCCGAAATCCCCCGGATGGGTATGACGCTTGTAATGCCCCGCGAATATGATCAGATGAGCTGGCATGGGCGGGGTCCGCAGGAATCATATCAGGACCGTAAGACCAGTGCTTTTGTTGATGTTTATTCCGGCAGTGTGGCCGATCAGTATTTGGCTTACCTGCGTCCTCAGGAAAATGGGAATAAAACTGATGTGCGCTGGTTGACCATCA